>DASRIN010000137.1:0-3023 GCA_035649975.1 Gemmatimonadales bacterium | reverse complement strand
TGTAATCTCCGTTCAGGTTCATGGTGGCAATGACGCCGTATTCCTTGGGCCGGGTCAGGATCTGCTGGAGAAAGGCGTCGGCGATGACGTCCTTGATGACCAGGCCGCCGGGCAGCCGGCACCAGGGACCCCCATCGATCTCGGCTGCGCCGAACTCCTGCTGCGCCAGGGCATAGCCCCAGTCGCGGAACCCACCCTCGGTGTACTTCATGATGTTGCCCTTGTGGACGAGGGTGACGCTCTCGTAGTTGTGGGCCAGGGCGTATTCGATGGCCGAGCGGATCAGGCGCTTGGACCCCTCCTCGGAGATCGGCTTGATGCCGATCGCGCTGGTGCCGGGAAAGCGGATGGTCTGCACGCCCATGCGGTCCTGGAGAAACTCGATCACCTGGCGGGCGTCGTCGCTCCCGGCGCGGTACTCGATTCCGGCATAGATGTCCTCGGTGTTCTCTCGAAAGATCACCATATTGACGTCCTGGGGAGCCTTGACTGGAGAGGGCACGCCGGGGAAGTAGCGCACCGGTCGAACGCACGCATACAAGTCGAGGCGTTGCCGCAGTGCCACGTTCAGGGAACGGAACCCGCCGCCCACCGGGGTGGTTAGGGGACCCTTGATGGCGACGAGATAGTGGCTGATTGCGGCCAACGTCTCGTCCGGGAGCCAGCTGCCGGTCTGGTTTTTTGACTTTTCTCCGGCCAGTACCTCCAGCCATACGATCTGCCGGCGACCCTTGTACGCGCGTTCGACCGCGCTGTCGAAGACCAGCTGGGACGCGCGCCAGATATCGGGGCCGGTGCCGTCACCTTCGATGAACGGGACGATTGGCCTTACCGGCACCTGCAGGCGGCCATCGCCCATGCTGATCGCTTCGCCGCCGGGGGGGGCCTTGGGCGGGTCGGAAACTGTGGAGGAGACGGAAGACATGGTGCCGGTCCTTGGCGCAGAGCGCTCGATGGGTGGGATTCGCTGCTCAATTTGCTCGGGTCAACGATGAACAGCAACACGATGCGCCGTCCGGTCGCCCAGGCGGTGGCAGCCATCCACGCGGCCTACGACCAGTACGCTCAAGGCTTCGACCAGATCACCGGACGGGCCCGGAGCCGATTCGAGCGGCGCGACTGGTCTGGGGCGCAGGCGGATGCGACCGAGCGGCTGAAGCTCTACAAGGCCCATGTGGACGGAGCGGTTGCGGATGTGCGGGATATTCTCGCCGATGCCGTGATGGAACGGACTCTCTGGGCCGCCATGAAGTCCGACCATGCGTCCCGGGTGGCTCCCCGCCGGGATTCCGAACTGGCGGCGACCTTCTTCAACTCCGTCACCCGGCGCGTGTTCAGCACTGTCGGCGTGGACCCAGCCATCGAGTACCTGGAGCCCACGGCTTCCAGCGATGGCGGCGAAGACCACGCCATCTACGACAGCTACACAGCCGCCCGGATGGACCGCAGCCTGGTTCGTCGAATTCTGCTCAGCTATCCCTGGGCGGTACAGTATGCGCAGCTCGAGCGTGACGTCGGGCTGGTCGCCGAACTGATCGAAACTCGCATCCGCCAGGGAGCAGGTTACCAGGGAGAGATCGAGCTCGACCTGCTGCGCTCGGTCTTCTATCGGAACAAGGGCGCCTACCTGGTCGGGCGGATCCGGGCCGGGAAGCAGGTGATTCCCCTGGTGCTCCCCTTGCTCCATGCCGAGCGGGGGATCGTAGTCGACGCGGTACTCATGACCTCAGACGAGGCAAGCGTGGTGTTCGGCTTCAGCTGGACGTACTTCAGAGTCGATGCTCCCCGGCCGCGCGCACTGGTGAGCTTTCTGGCGTCGATCATGCCGCTGAAGGAGATCAACGAGCTGTACACGGCGATTGGGCATAACAAGCACGGGAAGACCGAACTATACCGGGGGCTGATGCAGCACCTGGAGGACCCGGCGGCTCGCTTTGCCTTGGTGGAAGGGGACGAGGGAATGGTCATGGCGGTCTTTACCCTTCCCTCGTTCAACGTGGTGTTCAAGGTCATCAAGGACAGCTTCGGCGCGCCGAAGAACACGACTCGCCGCGCAGTCATGGCAAAGTACCAGTTTGTCTTCGTGCGCGACCGAGTGGGCCGCCTGGCCGACGCGCAGGAATTCGAGCACCTGGAGTTTCCCCGCCGCTGCTTTCCCAGTGAGGTGCTCTCTTACTTGCTGGAAGTGGCGGGATCGACTGTGCGGGTGGAGGGAGATCGAGTCGTGGTACGGCATCTCTACACCGAGCGGCGAGTGACTCCGCTCAACCTGTTCCTCCGGAATGCAGATCCAGCAGCCGCGCGGGAGGCGATTCTCGACTACGGGACGGCGATCAAGGATCTGGCAACCGCCGACATCTTTACTGGAGACATGCTGGCCAAGAACTTCGGGGTCAGCCGCCATGGCCGAGTGATCTGCTATGACTATGACGAGCTTTGCCTGCTCTCGGAGTGTCGCTTCCGGCGCATTCCTCCGCCTCCGTCCCTGGAGGAGGAGCTCGCCGCCGAGCCGTGGTTCTACGTGGGAGAGCAGGACGTCTTCCCAGAAGAATTCGGACCCTTCCTGGTTCCGCCGGGACGGTTACGGGAGGCTTTCCTCGAGGCGCATGGCGATCTGCTCGAGGTCGAATTCTGGCGCGATGTCCAGCAGCGCCTGGC
Organism: Gemmatimonadales bacterium; assembly: GCA_035649975.1. Taxonomy (GTDB): domain Bacteria; phylum Gemmatimonadota; class Gemmatimonadetes; order Gemmatimonadales; family GWC2-71-9; genus CAVVWJ01. The sequence continues at coordinate 365 of DASRIN010000137.1, read as the reverse complement.
CAGAGGTGAGATAGTAGACGTGTTTCCCTATCGCCGGGAGGCCAGGTTGCAGCGCCGGGGCGGGGCGTAGCTACTCGTTACTTCGCTCGAACCGGGTAAGCGCCGCAGCAGCTTCGAGGATCCGGCGAGTGTAGTCGCGGGGCGATTCCCGCGCCTTTCGCTCAGGAAGGACGAAAGCCGGGTTGTCAGGCTCGGCCGAGGTCGGTGCGTTAGTCATGGTGTCTCCCCCGCGTGCCTCCACCATTGACTCGAAGCGCTCCACTGCCGACCAGAGATCCGACAATTCCTCGTCGGTCTCTTCACCGGTCAGGAGAATCCCTCGACGGGCCAGGATATCCGCGGTGTGCTCTCGGGCCCGCGACTGC
>DASRIN010000136.1:0-2718 GCA_035649975.1 Gemmatimonadales bacterium | reverse complement strand
GCGGCAGAGGCCACTCCCGCTCCCGGTGAGACTCCAAGTACCGGCAGCGATGTGGCGACGATCAAGACTCCGGGCCTGGCGTTCCCCTATACGGAGTACCTGCGGAACATCGTGACTCAGATCTACCAGCGCTGGGACCGTGGCTCGGCCAAACAACGAAACTTCGCCGAGATCAGCTTTCTCATTCTGAGGGATGGATCAGTGCGTGACATACACTTTGTGACCCGATCGGGGAGCTTTGCCTTCGACCTCAACGCCCAGGGCGCTGTGGAGGCTGCAGGAAACTCCCACGCCTTCGGCCCGCTGCCCGATGGCTGGGATGCGGATGTGCTGCCGGTCAGCTTCTACTTCAAGCCGACCCAATGACGAGAGGCGTGTTGTTGGCCGCGGCTGCCGCGCTCTGCGGTCCAGCGCTGTTGGCGCAGGACACGGCCCGAGTGGAAGAAGGAGTTCGGATCGGCGTCGACTACAATCCGGGTACCCGCCCGGGGCTGGTGGTCGTGCCCGGCGCCGGAGCCGACTCGGTGCGGGCCATCGTCCGGCGAGATCTCGATTACACCGATCGTTTCGAAATGGTGACCGTGGCCGACCTGCCCAGCGGTTCTTCCTCGGGCCGGGGGTCGGCGGAATCAACCGGCGGCTTGAACTATCAGTTGTACAAGTCCCTGGGCGCCCAGTTCGCAGTGGAACTGGTGTCCGCTACGGGCGGCATCACTGCCCGGCTGCACGATCTGATCGAGGGGCGAGTGCAGAGCCAGAAGACCATCTCTCTGCCCTCACCCTCGGCCGCGGACTTCCGGCTGGAAGTACACCGGCTGTCCGACGAAGTGGCCCGCTGGGCCAGCGGAAGTCCCGGGTCCGCCGCCAGTCGGGTGTTGTTCGTCTCCGGTGGCCGGATCTTCCGCATCGACAGCGATGGCCACGATCTGGTGCCGGTTACTCCGGCAGGCCAGACGGCACTCTCACCCGCCTGGTCGCCTGACGGCCAGCGGATCGCCTACGGCCAGCTGAACGACGGGCGCGGCGGGGTCATGGTGCAGAGTGTCGGGGGAACGGGAGCCTTCGCAGCGCCTGGCTCCCAGACGGCGCTCAACATCACTCCGGTCTTCTCGCCTGACGGGCGGACCCTCGCGTACGCGCACTCCGATGAACGAGGTACCGATATCTACACGGCGAATGTCATTGAACGCTGCTGCGCACAACGCTTGACCGTGGGACGCTTCGCGGACAACTTAAGCCCAACGTTTTCGCCAGATGGGCGACGCATCGCGTTCATTTCGACGCGAGCTGGGCCGCCACAGTTGTATGTCATGGCAGCGGACGGAACCGACCAGGAGCTGCTGGCCCCGTTTGATTACGGCGCCACCGGAAGCACCAACGCTCCCGACTGGTCGCCGGACGGGGCCAACGTGGTATTCCATCGCGAGGTCTCCGGTAGCCCCCAAATCTTCCTGGTCGACGTCGTGGGCCGGCGGGTGCGGCAACTGACGTCGTCCGGCCGGAATGAAGACCCAACCTGGGCGCCTGACGGCCGGCATGTTGCGTTCATCTCTGATCGCAGCGGCCGCCGCCAGATCTGGATCGTCGATATCGAAACCGGCCGGGTCCGGCAGCTGGGCACACCCAGCGCCGCTCGGCTACCCGCGTGGTCGCGCCGCCTCGGGCGAACCACTCCCGTTCCCAACCCATGATGTCGGAGCGATGATGCGTGCACCATCTCTGCTGATGCTCTTGACGGCCACCGCATTTGCCGTCGCCTGTGGGGGAAGCCCCCCTCCGGAGGAGCCCGCCCCCGAACCCACGCCGGCGCCCGCGCCCACCCCGGCTCCCGAGCCGGTCGATGACAGTGCTGAGCGGGAACGGCTCGAACGGGAGCGCATGGCGAGAGAAGCTGCCGAGCGGGCCCGCGCAGTAACCACCGATCTGGCCGCCATGATCAACTTCGACTACGACCAGGCAGTCGTTCGGCAGGCCGACCAGGAAACCCTCGACCGCAAGGCGGCCATTCTAACCGCCAACCCGGGCGTGAAGCTTCGCATCGCCGGCCATGCGGACGAGCGTGGGTCTGACGAGTACAATCTGGCGCTGGGCAACCGCCGTGCGGCCGCGGCCAAGCGCTACTTGGAGAACAAGGGGGTCGACGGCTCCCGTCTGGAGGTCGTCTCCTACGGGGAGGAGCGTCCGCTCAATCCGGGGAGTGACGAGACCGCATACGCCCAGAACCGGCGGGATGAGTTTGAGGTCACCGCTGGGGGCAACAACCTCACCGCGCCCCAGTGAGACGCACGCTGCGGCTGAGTGCCTGGCTCGTCGCGGGGCTCGCGACCGGGTTGCCCGGTTGCGTCGGCAAGGGCGATATCCAGCAAGTGCAGGATGATATCGCTCTGTTGAAGGCGGAGACCGCCCGGCGCGACTCGGCCCGGGCGGCCCAGCTCACCGAGGTGATCCGGGTCCAGCAGCGGGTCATGGACTCGCTCACCTCCAGCCGCCGGGCGGTCGGGCAGCTGCGGGGTGATCTGGCCAGCGATCTCTATAACATCCAGCAGCAGCTGGTCCAGTTGCAGGAGCTGACCGGCCAGAGTCAGCAACGGTTGAGCGAGCTGCGCACCCAGCTGGAGGCCCGAGGCGAGCAGATCGCTTCCACCACGCCGGGAGACACCGCGCGGGCCACCTCGGCGGCGTCGGCCGACCAGATGTACGAGGCTTCCCTCGCCCAGT
>DASRIN010000135.1:0-2786 GCA_035649975.1 Gemmatimonadales bacterium | reverse complement strand
GAGCAGGTTCAGATAGTTGTCGACTCCACCCTCGTAGCGCAGTCCCGCCAGCACCACGGAGCGGCGCGCCGCAGCGGCCGCACGTCCTGCTGCCGACGCTTCCTCGCGGAGCCGCTGCACCGATACCAGCCCGTCCTCGACCTCCCTGAACGCAGTTAGTACCGTTCGCTCGTACTGACCCACTCCAGCCTCGGTGCGGGCCCGCTCAGCGGCAACCTGTTTCTGGCTTCTCCCGCTGTTGATGATGGGCAGCAGCAGATTGCCAGCCAGGTTCCAGAACCCGGTGCCGCTCTTGAACAGGCTGCCGAGGTCGTCGGTGATGGTCCCGCCGATCCCGGTGAGGGAGAGGGTAGGGAAGCGTGCGGCGATGGCGGCGCCGACCCGGGCGTTGGCCGCCCGAAGCTGCTCCTCGGCCTGCCGGACGTCGGGACGGCGCTCCAGCAGCTGCGACGGGATGCCGGCGGGGATCACGTTGGGGAACTGCTGCTGGGCCAGCGGCAGACCCCGGGGCACCGTTCCCGGCGGCCGGCCCAGCAGCACACTGAGCTCATTCTCTTTCTGCCTCTGGAGTCGCAGCGCCCGGGCCAGGGTGCCCTCAGCGGCAGCCAACGCGTTCTCACCTTGCCGCACGTCCAGCTCGGAGGTCAGCCCGCCCTGATAGCGCGCCCGTGCCAGGTCCAGCGACTGCCGCCGGATGTCGACCTGCCTACCGGCGATCTCCACCTGGCCGTCGAGGTCCAGCAGCTCGAGGTAGGCGCGGGCCACCTCGCTCACCACCGTCAGGATCACGGCCCGGCGTCCCTGCTCGCTGGCCAGAAGCGCCGCCTTGGCCGACTCGTTGAGCCGGCGAAGCCGGCCCCAGATATCCAGCTCCCAATTCAGGGTGACGCCCAGGAAGGCAAGCTCATTGGCGGAGCTGCCAGTCAGCAGCGAATCGGCGCCTTCCGATCGGCCGAACCGGCCCTGCACGTCGATCTGGGGCAGCAGCTCGAGGCGCTGAATGCCGAGCAGAGCTCGGGCCTCATTCACCCGGCCAAGGGCGATCTGAATGTCCCGGTTTTCTCTGAGGGCCTGACGGACCAGAGTTTGAAGCGTGGTGTCGCCCAGCACCCGCCACCACGGAAGATTGGCGTACGACGAGTCCCGCAGGGCCACCGTGCTGTCCCGCCAGGCCGGAGGGACCGGCGTCGTCTCCGGACGCTTGTAGTTGGGGCCCATGGCACAGCCGGCCAGCAGAAGCACCAGTGCCGTCGACCGAAGTCCGGAGGGCATATCAGTGCCCCGCAACCGCAGCAGCTACCGGGGCCGGCTCCGGCACCTCGGCAACCTTCTCCTTCCTTCTTCCGAACCTGAGGCGCTCGACCATGGTGAAGAGGCCAGGAATGATGAAGATCCCGACCACGGTGGCCACCAGCATGCCCCAGAACACGGCGGTCCCCATCCGGGTTTGCGCGCCGGCGCCCGCGCCGTGGGCCAGCATGAGGGGGACCACACCCATGATGAAGGCGAACGCAGTCATGAGAATGGGGCGGAAGCGGAGTCTGGCTGCCTCCAGTGCCGCATCCTCCAGCGAGCGACCACCCTCGTGCTGCGCCTTGGCGAACTCCACGATAAGGATGGCGTTCTTGGCCGCGAGGCCGACCAGCATGATCAGGCCGACCTGGACGAACACGTTGTTGTCATACCCCATGAGCCATACGCCGAAAAACGCACCCAATGCCACCAGCGGTGTCTCCAGCAGTACCGCCCAGGGAAGCTTCCAGCTCTCGTACAGCGCGGCCAGCAGCAGGAACACAAATATGATCGCCAGAATGAAGGTGGGCGCGGCAGGAGGAGCGTTCTTCTCCTGGTACGAGAAGCCGGTGTACGCGTATCCCATCTCGCGCGGGAGCACCTGGGCCGCGGTCTCTTCCAGCGCCTTCATGGCCTGGCCGGACGTGTAGCCCGGCCCGGGGACGCCGGTGATCTCCACCGATCGGAACAAATTGAACCGAACCGTGACCTCCGTGCCGGACGCGGGCTTCACCGTCATCAAGGTGGAGAGCGGCACCATCTGGCTGGTCGTGGTGCTCCGCACGTAGAACTGCCCGATGTCGTCAGGCCGCTGGCGGTAGGCCGGTTCCGCCTGGACGTAGACCCGATACAGTCGTCCGAAGCGGTTGAAATCATTCACGTAGGCTCCGCCCATAGCGGCCGACAGGGCGGCGAACACGTCGTTGATCGGCACCCCGAGGGCACGGGCCTTCTCCCGGTCCAGCTCGACCTGCACCTGGGGGACCTGCGGATTGAACGAGGTGAACAGATTCGCCAGCTCGGGGCGCTTGCGCGCCGCATCCAAAAACGCCCCGCTCTGCTTGCCGATGTCGGCCACGCTCATCGTCCCGCTGCGGTCCTGCAGCAGAAAGTTGAACCCGCCCGCTGCACCGAACCCTGGAATCGTGGGCGGCGTGAAGGGGAAGATCACCGCGCCCGGTATGGCGGCGAGCGAGCGGCGTAAGGTCTGCTGGATCCCGTTCACGTGCAGCTCGGGCGTGTTCCGCTCCTCCCACGGCTCCAGCTTGCAGAAGAACGAGGCGAACTCGGGACTGAACGAGTTGGTCAGGATTCCCAGCCCGCCGACTCCGTTGCAGGCCACCACGCCGTCAGTCTTCTTGAGCACGTTCTCGATCTGGCGCACCACACCTTCGGTCCGCTCCAGTGACGAGGCGGGCGGCAGCTGGGCGTTGATCATGAAGATGCCCATGTCTTCATCCGGGACGAACCCAGACGGAAGCGCGCGGCCGAGG
>DASRIN010000134.1:0-2617 GCA_035649975.1 Gemmatimonadales bacterium | reverse complement strand
CGGGCCCCTTCGCGCCCGGCACCACCTGCCGGTTCCTGGCCTCGCCGTAGCTCACCGCCTTCAGCTTGTCCCCGCTCAACCCACCCGACGTAGCGAGGTACTCCTGCACCGCCTGGGCCCGGCGCTTGCCGAGCTGCATGTTGTACGCGGCGCTCCCCGAGGGATCGGCGAAGCCTTCCACCGTGACCAGCGCGCCAGGGTAGTACTCGGTGACCACCGAGGCGAAGCGATCGAGCACCGGGCGATCGGCCTCACGCAGTTCGCTGCTCGCGAAATCGAAGTGGACCGGGACGTTGAACTTGAGTAGCCCGCGCACCTTCTCGATGCTGACCGTGTACTCGCTGCGGAACGCCTGCAGCTCCTGCTCCAGCGCCTCGACCCGCGCACGCTGCTCCGCCAGCGTCTGATTGGTCGAGTCCACCCGGGCCCCGACCGCCTGGTCGCCCGCCTGCATCTCCTGCCGGAGCTTTGCCATCTCGCTGTTGAAGTCCTCCTGCTTCACCTTGGCGGCGCAGCCCGCAAGCCCGACGACGATCGCGAGCGCACCCGCGGCCAGCACGGTGCGACGGCCGTGACGAGTCGACATCTGTTCCCCCTTTGGCTGATGATCACACGCAGACGCGGCCGGCCAGGTCCGCTGGGGAACCTCCGGTCTGGACTGCATCCGCGGCTGGTGAACGGAGAAGGCGCGTGACTATAGGTCAAACGCCGCAGGGGATCTGTGACCTATCTCACTTGAGGTCCATCAGCTCCACGTCGAACACCAGGGTCGCACCCGGGGGGATGACTGGCGGCGCGCCCATGTCGCCGTACCCCAGGCTGGCAGGGATCACCAGCTTGCGCCGGCCACCGACCTTCATCCCGGCCACCCCTTCGTCCCAGCCGGGAATCACCTGGCCTTGTCCGATCGGGAAGGAGAACGGCTGACCGCGGTCGCGGCTGCTGTCGAACTTGGTTCCGTCGGTCAGCCATCCGGTGTAGTGCACCACCGCGACCTGGCCATCGTGCGCCTCGGCCCCGCTGCCGACCTTCACGTCCTGGTACTGGAGTCCGCTGGCGGACTTCGTCAGCGCGGCCGAGTCGACCTTGAAATCACCGCCGGCCGACGCGCCGCCGCTGCCGTCGGAGCCACCGCAGGCCGAGAGAATGAGCACGAGCAGAGCGACGGTCGAGCCACGCATGAGAGCCTCGATGGGTAGGAGAAATGCGAAGGATGTGGCCGGGTGCGACAAAGCCGACCGGCTGCGGTCGGCTCTGTATCCATCGGGACGGCGGGATTTGAACCCGCGACCCCTGCAACCCCATTGCAGTGCGCTACCGGACTGCGCCACGTCCCGTCGTGCGGGACGGAATTGTAGTGAAGCCGCCGGCAACGCGGTAGGCCTCTTGAGACGGCCCTGGCCACTTGCACGATACGGCCCTGTCTCGCCTCCCTGGCCACGCCTCGCGTGACGGTTCCCACCTCGTCCGGCTGGAGAGCCAGCCGATACTGAAAAGGTCCTCGGGCCCGGAACCGGCGGGTCCGGCCGCCGCTTCGGTGGAATTCGAACCGTGCGGCCCGGCATTTGCTCGGCAGAGCACTGCCCCCAAGTCGTCCGGAGACCAACCGAGGAGCGGTTATGAGCCTAAGCGATGGGCGTCCCTGGGAGGGGGAAGGAGACCTGCCTTGGGATACGCCGGATGCGGAGTGGGAGCCAGCCGATGGTGAGGCGTGGCGGGGAGATCTCCACCTGGACGACTGGCCCGAGAGCCTGGCCGGACCCGAGTACTGGCTCTACAAGAATCAGAGCGACGATGAATAACCGCGCCGCTCGAGCGAGCTGGTGAGAGGGACTGGCGTCTTCGGCCGGTCCCTCTCCGCTTTTCGCCTGCTCCAAGCCTCCCTCCACGGCCCCCCGAAACAATCCCGAAAGCCGAGCGGCTAACTCCATGTCAGGGGCGAACATAGAGCCCGTTGACGTGATGTAGCTCTTTATTAGATTTGGTCTTACGTATCTCGCCCAGGAGGACTATCTCCGGGGCGACTGGTATCCGGATTCCCGGGTCGTGGCCCGGCTTACAGAGAGCAGGTATCGGACATGTCGGAAGCATTGCCTATCCCCACCGAGGCCCCGGCGGTACCGGCGGCCCCGCAATGGGACCCGTTTCAGCTGATGGATCGGATGGACGAAGACGCGCTCCGGCGGGAGCTGGACGGTGTCGCCTCCACCGATCTGGTGTATGTGGTGAAGGAGGGCGGTCAGGAAATCGTCGGCCTCAGCAAGACCGGAGTGGACGAGTGCTGCATGGCGCTGGTGTCGCAGGGACAGGTGATCCGTGAGGAGAACCTCCAGTACGAGCTGATCGGTGACGACGAGGACCGGGAGGCGCTGTTCAAGGTGAGGGCAGCGCGGTTTGCCGTTTCCCCTGCAGGGCAGGAGGTCCGGCTCGATCAGGTCATCGGAGTGAAGCGGCAGCCGCTCTACTACGAGCCGGCCCAGCTTGACCTCGAGTCGCGCGTGCCCGGCAAGAAGTACCGCGGCAAGACCTACCGCGAGCTGCTGGCCAGTGCGGAGGGTCGGGAGTACCTGGCGTGGATGGCGGACAACTTCGGCGAGTCGGAGATCCGCGACTTCGT
>DASRIN010000133.1:0-3495 GCA_035649975.1 Gemmatimonadales bacterium | reverse complement strand
AGCGCCGAGGCGAATGCCTCGACGTCGCTCGAGATCACGGCGGGATTGAGGCGGAGGTGGATCGATCCGAGGAAGAGCTCGGGTGCGTGGAGATCGCGGCGGAGGACGTAGCAGGCCTGCTTGAGGAGTCCGCGGCCGTGCTCGGTGTCGGTTTCGGGCCACAGGGCGGCGATGAGCTTGTCGCGGCTAAGGCCGCGGTGCCCCGCCGCGCCAAGGAGGGCAAGCAGCGCGAGCGTCTTCCTTTGCTGGGCCGCGCCGGTCCCAGGAATGCCGTCGATGTCGACCGAGGGTCCGCCGAACGTCTTGAGGTAGAGCATCTTGCCCCGTCTGACCGGTCTTTGACCGGCCGCCTACCGAGTGTCTCTAAGTTAGCCCCCGTTCCGTGAAGTAGCGAATCCCGCGGGTGCCCACCGAGGGCCACCCCTCATTTCAGGAGACACTCCCATGATCCGCCGCAACCTACTCATGGCCAGCGTCATCATCGCCGCTGTCGTCACCACCGCCTGCTCGGACACGACGGCCCCGAAGGCCCTCGCATCGCGAGGTCTGTCGGCGACGTCCTTTCCGCGAAGCGGGACTCTCCATGTAGAGAAGGAGTGCTCGGCCTACACCGGCCACGCCGGTGACATCTGCACCTTCACGTCGTCGACCCTCAAGGAGATTCCAGTGGGCTCGAGGATCATCTATCTCGTCGATGCTGTTTTTCCTTCGTTTGATGGTGATGTCCGCGTCGACCCGCCGGGACCAGGAAATAATACGGCGCACGGGCATTGCGTAGTCCGTCTCGACCTAGGCACTGGGGAGTGCAGCTTTTCGGGCGGGACTGGGAAATTCACCTGGTTCCATGCCAGTGTCGCCGTTTCGCCCCTAGGCGGCCCCGACTTCGCCTGGAACGGGACCTACAACTTCAGTCCGCGCGATTGAGCCGGGACGCTTTCCACTGCAAGGCAGCTGGCAGTCAGCAACCCTCACGCCGGTTCGGAGGTCACAATGTGGCTCAGCCTTCCTCGTCTCGTGGGAGTCCTCTCCCCTTTCCCTATCCTCATCGCCTGCGCTTCAGCTGGCGCCCGCAATGCCAACGTGATCACCGCCCCGGAGCTCAGCCGTAGCAAGGCTCCGAATGCCTACGACGCGATCCTTCAGATCCGCCCCGAACTGCTCCGGACCCGGGACCCCGGCACGGTCGTGTACTTCAAGGCCCGCCAGCCCGTAGTCGCCGTGGACAACACCCTCGTCGGCGGGGTCGAGGTGCTCCGAACCCTTCCCACCGGCAAGGTGGCCCGGATCGAATACGTCAACTCCTGGGTGGCGGCCAAGCGATATGGGACGGGCTTCGGGAACGGAGTGATGCTCATCGAAACCCGGGCCGATTCGGCACCCGAAGTCGCAGCAGGGCCGAGCAGCGCCCGCTGAGAGCAAGATGCATCCGGGAGGAGCTCGCCGCCCGAGCGATTCGCCAGGCACCGACTTCAGCCTGGGCCCGTGCTCCTTCCCGGTCCGCCGCACTCTGCACGGTGCCGATGCATCCAACGCTGTACGTCAACCAGCAGCATCCACCTCCGCACCGCGAAGAATGCGCCACGGGACGAGGGATGGCGGGGGCTCCAGGTTGCGGACGGCCAACACGTGATCGAGCGCCCCTGCTCGCGAACGATGTGGGTTCCCGACGTCGCACCGGCGGTAATCACGCGGAACCATGTGCGTCGCGCCTGTCCCTTCGCGGGGATCGGTGTGACACTGCTGGCCCAGTCTCAGGCCTCCCAGTTGCCCCTCCTTGGGCTCGAGCCGCAGGCGGCCGAAGGCCAACCAGGACTATCCCGGTCCAGAGGGGCCAGCATTGCTACCCGACTTCCAGCAACTTGCAACCTCGTACGCGAGTTCGTGTCACCCGCCGCTGGGGTTTACTGGCTTCGATGCCGGACTTTGCCATCCTTTACTCACTCAAATGCTCAGGTCGGCCAGGAGCTGCCGCCACTTGCGATGGCGCTGCCCGGTCAAGGTCATCAGGCGAAGGGGTAGGCCGCCGAGACTTCCCCGATTTCCGGCGCGTGCTTCCCGGCGCGGGCGTGTCATCAAAGACTTCGGGGATGAGAACGTCACGGGGTATCTGGAACTCGTCGCAGATGGCCTGCCAAGTGGTAACGCCGAGCAGAGCACTGGCGATCTGCGATCGCTCGTCGGACGTGCGGTGCGGCAGGCTCCCCCTCAGCACCTCGTCCGAGATCGTTGACTCGACTGCCTCGTGCCAGGTGGATGGGGGTTCGGTGGAGCCGGTTCCACTCTCCGCCTCGACGATATAGAGGCCATAGATTCGCCGACCCTCTAGGTGCTCCCAGGCGCCATCCAGGTGCCGCAGCATCTGATGCCGCACACGCATCCAGGCTGTGGAAGTTGTCGGAGCGGTCTCCGTTCGTTTGCCCTCGACAACGATCACGGCATCCGCGGAATCCAGATATACGTCTGGTTGACTTGCTCCCTCGAGCACGTACCAGGCGCGAGGCGACGGGCGGCGTTCTTGAAGACTCCGTAACGCCCCAGCGAGCGTGTCGGCATCTCGGTCGACGACTCGGCGCCGGTTGGCCATCACCTCCGGCCTGCGACCCCATGCCGCCGCATCACGTGGCTCCTCCACATTCTCCAGAAGCCATCGAAGAAGCCCCGGCGGAGCGGCCAGTCTCGCTTCCCTCGGCCACCACTTCGCCAGCCGCAGGCGGGAGCGACCCGCCTCCGGCCTCGGCACCTTTCGACTGTTCGCCAGTTCGAGGAGTCCCTGGAGCCACAGTCTGCCGGATGGATCCAAGCACTGCAGGCGACCGAAGACCGGCGCGACGCGGGTGCGAGATGAATCAAAAATACCCATCAGGGGCCTCCTTCAAACTCGGTCCGTCAGCAGGCCGAACCGAGTTGACCATGACGTACTGCGATCGGTGGGGGGATCCTATCTTGCTGGCTCCGACCACCGGCCGGAGTGCTCAGGCCGTCGCCGGCCCTCCCCCGCGAAACATGAAATCCCGGTCCGACAGCACCCGATCGAGGCGGCTTAGAGCCTCGGCCGGGATCCCCCGGTATTTCGCCACAAGATCAGCCAGCCGGCTGGCCGCCGTCCACATACGGGCTGGCAAATACGGGTAGGATTCTGCCGCGGAGGGTTTAAGTGCAGCTTCACGAACAGCTTGTGCCATGGCACAGCTTTCCAGTGGCTCAGGGCACCAACAGTCACTCGTTGTCCTTGCCATTCCTAAGCCCGCAGAAGAGGAAATGATGTGAGGTAGCCCACGAAACGGATGCCGACACGCTCATCGCGAGCATGACCGCGACCCAGCTGCGGACCCTCCGGAGTTTGGCGTCCAGATCGTTCCGCAGTAGGGACAAGCCTCGAATCCTGAAATCCCGCGGTTGGGACGGGTCGAGCTCTCAGCAAAACACGGCCGAGCTTGTTGCGGAGCTTGATGGCTTTCGCGCCCTACTTTGCCGGGCCCACGCCGATCTCTCCAA
>DASRIN010000132.1:0-4623 GCA_035649975.1 Gemmatimonadales bacterium | reverse complement strand
CCAGGCACCGATCAGCGCCTCGCTGCAGTTGCTGACGAACCAGCCCATGACCAGCTGGGGAGGGAAGCCGCTCGGCAGCTCCACAGCCAGGTGCGCCGGCAGGGCGCCGAGCAGGATGATCGGCCACCAGTTGGCCGGGGTCAGGAGGAGCGCGGCGAGCAGAATCGAGTTCGGTGGCCACAGCGTCGAGATCGGGCTGGGCCGCAGAGTCAGGGCGAGCCCGAGCTTGGCCCCGAGGTAATAGGCCACAGCGACGACCAGCGCCGCTCGGAGGGCCTTTTGATTGGGAACCCAGGACGTACGGAGCCCGATGCCTGCCAGGGGCTGATTGCGGGAGTGGGTTGCGCTGTGTATCTGAGGTTCCGCCAAGCTCATGGTTTCCGAGTAGTATGGGCCAGGTAATCCCCAGCCGCCAGCTATGCCCAAGGTACCCCAGGGGGCGTCCTAGACCAAGGTCTAGTAACCGCCCGGCGTCCGGATGCTAGCATCGCCTAAATCCGCCACTTACGTGGTCGTCTCCTTCGCTCGACGGCAGCGCTCCTCCTTGCCAACTGGGAGACGAGGCCTGAGGCTCATCCGTGATCCGCATCCGTGCCCGTGTCGTGGTCCTCCTGGTTGCCGGTGGGGCCCTGCTCCTTTTATCGGCTCTGCTCATCCTGCATGCCGGCGCCGATGTTCGGCTGGTGAACTCACTGGCCGGCAAGGTAATTCCGGGGACCACGGCATCCGTGGCGGATGTTGCCGGGAACTACTTCTCGCGGGTCGAGCTCCGCGGTGTCCGAATCGTGCGGAACGACGGCGTCGTTCTCTTGCAATGCGACACTGCACGCATCAGCTATAGCCTGAGGCAGCTGCTCTCCGATCGAATCACAATTCATCGCCTCCAGCTGATCGGGCCGGTTGTTACCCTGCAGCAGTCGGACAGCGGCGCCTGGAAGCTTTTCCCCCCCGGGCCACGCAAGCGCCCTGGACCTCCGGGCAAGGATCGTGGCCCTGTCATCCAGGAATTCTCCATAGTTCGAGGAATCGCCAACTTCCGATCCGCCCGACAGCAATCTCCGCTGACCGTGCGCTTTTCAGCTCAGGGTTCATTGGACCTACCCCTGCTCACGGTCCGCAACCTCATTGCGAAAGCAGACTCCAGCACCGTGGTCGCCAGCGGCTCCATCTCGCTGCCCCTCCGCGGCCGGCAGCTCGACCTGGTGAACCTGGATCTCGAAACCCGGCCCATTCTGTTCCGCGAGCTTCGGAGCTTTATCCCGGCTCTCGACCGGCCAGGAGGCGCTCGACTCCGGGCCGTGATCCGAGGTCACGAGCCGCACGCAACCATTGACGGCGTCCTCTACGATATCGACCCCACTCCCCTGTTGGGTCGCCGGAGTGCGGCCGAGCCGATGGGGGGTCGAGTTAGTGTGGATGTCCGGGGAAAGTCGCTGACTCTTCTCAGTGGCAACACCCGGCTGGAGCTCTCCGGCGGAATCCATCGCATGCGAGCCGATGCGGAACTCGACCGGGGAAGAGCTCGTGTCGACGTGGATGGAAAGCTTGGCATTGCTGCCGGCCGCATTACCGGCTGGCTGCGACCGTTCGACTCCAAGCCGGCGTATGATCTCAGTGCCAGGCTGCGTCTACCCGGGCGTGGTGCATTACTCCGAGACACCCGATGGCTAGGTACCGGGCAGCGGGAGGTGGCGTTCAGGGTTCGAGCCGAGGGACTGCCGCCGCACGCGATCGGCGTAGCCACGGTGCGACTCGGGCCATCCACCACCGCGCTCCTCGACTCCGCTTGGGTCAAGGCCCAGCTCCAAGGGCGTTCAGCGGAGTTTACGGCACGGGTGGGCCTGGCCGCTGCAATGGTACAACTGGAGGGAGCAGCCGACTGGGGCTCGCCCCTGCAGCTGCGAGTCAGTCGGGGAACCGTAACCAACCTGAACCTTACCGCTTTGCTGGGGGAACCTCGGTTGAAGCCGCTCGATGGCCGATTCTCACTGGAGCTCGGTGCGCTGCCTGCCGGGCTCCAGCTCAAGGCCAGCTCCGAGCTGAATGACGCCGAGGTCAGGGTGAAGGCACGAGCCAGGCTGGGCGGACCACGGCGCGGCGTGACCATATCCGAGCTCCGCTTCAGCCAATTCGATCTGCAGCGCTTTTTCTCCACTCCACGCTCGACCAGCCTTACCGGCACCGCCTCGCTCCAAGCTGTCGGACGAAATCTCAAGACCGGTCTTGTGACCGGAAAAGTACGGCTGGAGAACAGCCGGATCGACCAACATGAGCTCCGACAGGCGAGTCTCCTGGTGCGGCTGAATCAGGGCCGCGTCGTGGCCCAGGGTGAGGTCGACGCCGGCTCCGGGCGGCTAGCCTTCTCCGGCTCGGCTCGGCCATTCGACCGGCGCCCGAGCTTCACCCTGCGAGAAGCCAGCTTCGCCGATCTGGACCTGGGAGGTCTGCTCCACAAGCAAGGCTTCCGCACTCGACTGAGCGGCTCGCTGACGTCCGAAGGAAGCGGCAAAAATCTGAAAAGCGCACGGCTGGTTGGAAAGCTCGATCTCCGCCAGTCGTCGCTGGATCGCGTCGCGATCGACAGCGGTCGAATCGAAGCCGGACTCGACGGTGGTGAGCTCAGGGTGATTGGCCGGCTCAGCTCCGGCAGTGACAGCGCCGTGATTGGTGCGGCGCTCTCTCCGTTCGAGAAACAGCCGCGGGTAACGCTGGTGACCCTGGTGCCGATCGCCCAACTGGCCTCCGTTCTCCAGCCCAACCGTGCCGTCGATGCGGAAGGGGCCGCGTTGCTCGCTGTTTCGGGGGAGCTGGGTCGTCCTGACAGCATGCGTCTCCAGGCCGAGGTGCAGGCGAACGGACGGCTTGCCGATCTCCGGTTGGACTCGCTGGGAGCCAGCGTTCGATTGCGCAACGGAGTAGTAAGCCTCGACAGCCTGTCGCTTCGAACCAACCTCGGAGCTGCGGGCGGTTCGGGCACTATGGGATTGTTCGGCGACTCACGTCTTGGCCCGGTGGGTTTCCGTTTTGCCGCCCGCGTTGCCGATCTGGCGCCCCTCGCCTCCTACCTTGGGATGGCCGATATGGGGTTGGACACCGGCGACATCAGAATTACGGCTAACGGGGTCAGGGACAGTCTGCAGGTGGCCCTGGACTTGAATACGGCGGGCCTCGCGGTAGGGGGGCGCAGGGTCGCTCACCTGGCTGTCACGGCGGACGGGCAGCTTTCCGGCACGCGTCTCTCGTCGGGCACTGCCGACCTGTCTGCTCGCGACATACGGAGCGGAAAGTCTCTACTGCGGTCCATTCTCATCCAAGGAAGCGCACGCGAGGGGAACCTCAGCCTGCGGGTAGAGGCGCTGGCTGATGCCCGCAACAAGGCACGAGTGGTCGCTCGCGTAAGCCCCGAGGCGCATGCCACTCGAGTGCAACTCGATACTCTGATTGCCCGCATCGATCACCGTCGCTGGGCGTTGACCCACCCGGTGGAGATCAGCTACGGCGACCGGATTCGGGTCACTGACTTCAGGCTCGCTTCCGGCTCGCGGCTCGTCACCCTGAACGGAGTCATCGATCCCCGAGGGGAGCAATCCTTCGATGCGGCGATGGATTCTCTCCGACTGCTGCCCGTCGCTCGGGCGCTCGGCCTCGATGAGCTGGACGGCGTCCTGAACGGGGCGGTGAGCCTGAGAGGGCCGGCGCGGTCCCCCCGCCTTCGGGCAGAGTGGGATCTTGCGGTCAACTCCCGTGACCAGTCGGCCGGCAGCTCCGGCGGACGGGCCGTCTGGGGCAGCGACGGCCTGAGACTCGATGCCTGGGTGTCTCCTCCGAAGGGTGACAGCCTGATCTTGAGGGGGCAGCTCCCGTTGGCGCTCTCGTTGGCACCCGGCGACTCCGGGCGTGGCCTGGTCAGTCGCATGCCTGGTGGCCAGCTGGCGATCGATGCCCGAGCCCGGAACGTCGAAGTCAAGAAATTTCAATCGCTCTTGGATCCAGAGCAGGTGCGTGACCTCCAAGGCAAGCTCTTGGTCGATGTCCACGCCCGGGGCACCCTGGAAGCGCCGCAGCTCTCCGGGTTTGTTAGCCTCCAGGAGGGCAAGATCAAAATCCCCTCTCTGGGCGCGACTTACCGTAGCAACCTCAAGTTGCGTCTTAGCGGCCAGGAGGTCCGGTTCGAGCAGGGCCGTGTCCGGGGGAACAAGGGGCAAATGGATCTGAGCGGCACCGTGCGCCTGCAGGCATTCCCTACCCTGGCTTTCGACATCCGGTCCCAGGTCCAAAACTTTCGGGCCGCATCCTCTAACAACTTCCGGGCTGGCCTGACTGGAAATCTGCGGCTCGAGGGCACCGGCAAGGCTCCGACCCTGTCCGGCGCACTCCAGTTGCACGACACCGATTTCTATCTCCAGGCCAAGAACCTCCAGTCTTCCGCCGAGCAGGTCGAGCTCTCGCCGGGGGATCTGCGGATCTTGGAGCGTCGCTTCGGGCCGGAAGTGGCCGAGCGCTCGCGGCAGCGGCGAGTTCTGTTGTCAAACTGGGGACTGGGACTGAACGTCAGCCTGTCTCACAACAACTGGCTCCGACGGCGAACCGATCCAGTCATGGCCGTCGAGCTCGCCGGGAAGG
>DASRIN010000131.1:0-2356 GCA_035649975.1 Gemmatimonadales bacterium | reverse complement strand
CGCTCCGCGACTGGATCTTCCCCATTCTCAATACCAGTCAGAACTGGTTTGCCGAAATGCTGCTGAAGCAGCTGGGCCGGCTGTTTGGCAAGGCAGGCTCCTGGCCCGCGGGGCTCGACGTCGAGCGGCGATTTCTAATCGACTCGGTGCGGGCCGACTCCACCCAATTCTCGTTGAGTGACGGTTCCGGACTCTCCAGCAGCAATCTCATGAGTCCCCTGGTGTTCACTCAGCTGCTCCGCTTCATGCGGCAGCATCCTCGCTACGCCGGCTTCGCCGCCGGCCTGCCGCAGGCCGGAACGGTCGGATCTCTACGGACCCGGTTCTTAGGAACCCCGCTGGCCGGCCGGGTGCGGGCCAAGACCGGCAGCATCTCACGAGTCCACTCCTTGTCGGGCTATCTCGAGCTGGGGCCAGGGAGAACGCTTTTCTTTTCGGTGGAGGCCAATCACCATGCCGAGACTGCGCGGACGATGATGGCGGCAATCGACAGTGTGGTGGTGGATATGGGTAGAGCGGTGATCAGTAAGCGGTAAGCGCTGTTCAGTCGTCCTTCTGACCAAAGATGGCCAGGTTGGAGGAGTGTCCCGGGTTCACCTTGGCTTTGGGGTTGATCAGGTGCACCGCATTGTTCACCGCAATGCAGGCCTCCGCCGCCCCGGTGGCGATCAGCTTCAGCTTTCCTGGGTAGCTGGTGATGTCGCCCGCGGCGTAGATCCCGGGGACGTTGGTGGACATGACCTGGTCCACTTTGATGTCGGCCTTTTCGGTGTCGAGGCCCCACTCCTTGATGGCGCCCAGGTCGGAGTGAAATCCGAGCAGCGGAATCACGGCATCGATATCGAAAGTCTCCTCCTCTTTGGTCTTGGTGTTGACGAGGGTGACCCGCTCCAGTTTCCCGTTTCCGTGCAGCTCCTTGACCTCGCAGAAGGTGCGCAGGTCGCACTGGCCGCGGCGATGGAACTCCTGCACCTGATTGATAGTGGCCTGGTGGGCCCGAAAGCCGTCCCGGCGGTGAATGAGCATGATGGACTTTGCGATCCCCTGCAGATTGACGGCCCAGTCGAAGGCCGAATCGCCACCGCCCACCAGCAGCACGCGTTGGCCCGCGAACTCCTTCGGGTCGAGCACCTTGAAGTACAGACCCTTGCCCTCGAAGCGTTCCTCCCCCTCGATTCCGAGCTTGCGCGCCTCAAACGCTCCGATACCGGCAGCAATGACGATAGTGCGTGAGGGGTACGATCCCTCAGAGGTCTCCACCACGAAGTGTCCGCCGTTCCCGTCCTCCACCCGGCGCAAACCGGTGACCACCTGGCCAAGGTGAGTGGTGGCCCCGAACTGCAGCCCCTGGATCGCCATGTCGCGGACCAGGTCCTTGGCCAGAATCTTGGGGAAACCGGCCACATCGAAGATGTACTTCTCGGGGTAGAGCGCCATCAGCTGGCCGCCCAGTGCCGGCAAGGCATCGATGATCCGGGCCGAGGCGCCCCGCATGCCGGCATAGAAAGCGGCGAAGAGACCCGTTGGTCCCCCGCCGATGATGGAGATGTCTCTCAGATCCTGCTCGTCCACCGGTTCTCCTGACACTGGGGAATGGTGCCGTGGTGCTGAAGCTTAAGGCCTTTCGCGCGGCGGGGGGACCCGGCACATTGGCCGCATGAAGATTTATACCCGTACTGGTGACCAGGGCGACACCGGACTATTCGGAGGCGGGCGGGTGCCGAAGGATCATCCCCGGGTGGTTGCTTACGGTGAGGTAGACGAGCTGAACTCGGCGTTAGGGGTAGTCCGAGCCACCGAGCCGGCCGGGTTTTACGATCCGCTCTTCGAATCCATCCAGCGCGACCTGTTTGCCATCGGAGGACAGCTCGCCGCTCCCGATCCGGAGCCCGTCGCCAAGGCGCTGGCCAAGGCCGATCTGCCCGAGGAACGGGTGCTGGCGCTCGAGCGGATCATCGACCAGGCCGACCAGGAGCTGCCCGGCCTCAAGGCGTTTGTGCTCCCTGCCGGAACCCCCAAGGCCGCAGCGCTTCACCTGGCCCGCACGGTTTGTCGCCGGGCCGAGCGAAGTTTGGTGCATCTGGCTCGGGAGGGCCAGGTCCCCCCCAGCTTCATCGTTTATCTCAACCGCCTCTCCGATCTGCTCTTTACCCTGGCACGGCTGGCGAATCAGCGGAACGGTACGGGCGACGTCACGTGGTAAAAGGCCCGGGTTCGTCCGGCTCAAGCATGCCGGATCCGGTTGTGGTAGAGCACTCCCGGGGCAGGTATCCGGTCATAATCGGCCCCGGCAGCCTGCAGCATCTGGGTCATTTCGCCCAGGACTGGATGGCCGGTCGCCGGCTTGCGATGATCG
>DASRIN010000130.1:0-3952 GCA_035649975.1 Gemmatimonadales bacterium | reverse complement strand
TGATCCGGGGCTGCCGCCGACCAACGATCCTGGGGTGCCGCCCACCAATGATCCGGGGACGCCGCCTCAGAACAACGGGGTCCAGGGCAGCTACGTGCTGGAGCAGATCAACGAATCGCAGCCGGGGCAGCTGGTCACCATCAGCAATCCTGATGGGGAGGTGATCGGGCTATACCGCTTCGAGGCGACCACGCTGACCATGGACGCGCTCCAGACCTTTGCGCTGGAGCTGCGCTATACCGACGACAAGTCGCCTTTCGGCATGGATGACCAAGGCGAGTTCAAGGGGGCCGGGCCGGTAACGCCCGAGGGTGCGATTCCGCTGACGTTCTACTCGGCAATCTACGACGACCAGTTCAACGGCGTCGTGCTGAGAGACATGGTGCAGATCAAGTACGACTTCGATGGCGACGGGGAGCTGGACACGTGGTTCGCGTTCAGGCGCCAGGGGTGAGAACGACCTCTGAACGATTGAATCACCAGGATGGCACTACTCACAACCACTGAAAGGAGCACCACCATGCAATGCTTCATTCTCGCAGTCCTCGCTGCCTCGTTCGGTCTGGCCGGCTCGGCCCAGGCGCAGCGGCAGCAGCCCGTCGCCCGCCCATCCCGCTGGGTCCTCAACGGCCACTCCAGCATGACCCTCGGCACCTCGGTCACCGACGCCTTCAACGAGGTGAAGACTTCCAGCGGCCTCGGGGCTGGTGTCGAGGTCGGCTACCGGGTCACGCCGCGACTCCTGACCTATGCCGGCTTGGAGATCAACAAGCAGCCGGTAGACGCGTTCGACCTAGAGGGCGACTTCGGCCTCACCCACTTGGAAGCCGGCGCCAGATACAGCTTCCCCATCACCGGCAGTAAGATGCTGCCCTATATAGGCGCTTGGGTCGGCCGTCGGAGCCTCAGCACTACGCTGGACGACTTCGACGCCGGAACCAGCTCGGATTTTTCGATGTCGGGCCTTGTGGCTGGGGCGAGCGGCGGGGTGCAGCTCTTCGTGTCACCGAAGCTCGCGCTCGATGGCGGCCTCAGCATCGGCGTCGGCAAGATGGGAAACATCAAGGTCGACGGGCAGAAGCAGACTACCCAGGGCCTGGAGAGTACCACTACGACACGCATCAGGTTCGGGGCGAACTGGTATCCGTAGGGTTGAGGTAGGGGTGAGCGGTAAGCGGTAAGAGGTGAGCGGGAGAACACCGCTCACCGCTTACGCCTCCACCGGCCGCAGTCCTAGATCTATGCAGTGGTTGAGGCCGGAAGTAGGTAAACGTTCGCCAGGCGGTGCCAGATATTAATTCTCTCAGTCGAGCGGAATAGGCTCGTGGCCCGCCACATCGCTAGCGAGCACGTGCTCGGCGACCTGCCGACCCAGCACTTGACCAGCGACAATGTCGAACCGGTAGTGCAACCCTCCATTTATGCGCGACTGACCCGCCGCCTCGATGTTCGCCGCGAGGCCCGGCCGCTCATCGGGGAAGGCCTGTCCGAGGATCTCGGAGTACGCGGCGGTTACACAGGAGTGTCCACTCGGGTATGACGGATGATTCGGCGCCCCGATCGGGAGCCCGATCGACGGGTCGACCTGCCAGGGTCGGATGTACCAATAGGTGAACTTGGCATCCCAGCAGCCGATCAGGGCATCGAAGCCGGCGATGTTGGCGAGCGCGAGAATGCGCGCGGCTTCGCGCTCGGAGCGCCGATGTGATACGATCAAATCCGTGGCGATCTCGTTCTGATACCGGGCGACCTTAATGTTCCAAAACACCGCCAGCGCGACCTGCTCCACGGTGTGGCTAGTGGACAGGCCCTGCACCTCGGCGAGGTCGGTGAGGAACCCGGCGGACCCGAACAGGGGTGGCGGGAGCGAGCGAAACTGATCGGCCGAGGTCAGCGTCAGTGGACGGGTGCCGAAGAGGCCACGGACCGGTGCGGTGCCGGTCCAGTACCCCGGGCCAGTGAGCTGGGTCGGCAGAGGCGCCAGGCCGGTGTTGTCAGTGTGAGCGTAGGCTACGACGGCAGCACCGATCGACCTTCCGATGTCCTCGCCGGCCGCGAAGTCAGCGTGAGTCTCTCCCGGCCAGGCCGAGCCCGCTTCCTGAGCGGCGATCCGGTTGTCGATGAGATCGGCCTCAGCACTGCTGGGAAAGAAGTCCTTCAGCACGACGACTGAGGCGCCAGCTGCCGCACCTGCCCGCGACGCATGAGTCCCGAGTTTGCGCGAGTTCTCGGCGGCGATGATCGCATTGTATTGGGCCAGCGACAGATAGGTGAGCACCCGCGACTCGAGGAACGGATTGAAGGCTCGCCCCGGCGCCATCAAGAAATCGCGTGCGATTCCATTCCAGGCGACGCTGGATCCCGCTTCCCAGAACTTCACAGCAGTCGCATCCGGCGAGCTGCTGCGGTCGGTTAAAGGTGTGCCCGGCTCGGTGGGACGGTCCCCACATGAGGCGAGCACGACGGCACTCGCAGCGCACAAAATCTGTGACCAACGTTTGGGGAAGAGCATTGGAGTATCTCCAGAGTGAGACAACCTGATGTGCCAGCGAAGGACGTTCGCTATTCACGGAACGGCGGATAACTTAGAGGTGCCTCGTGAGAGGCCTGTCAAAGACCCGTCAAATGGAGCAACGTGCTCCACCTCAAGACCTTCGGCGGTCTCTCCGTAGAGATCGACGGAATCCCTGGAACTGGCGCGGCACAGCAAAGGAAGACGCTGGCCCTACTCGCTCTCCTGGCCGCTGCGCGCCAACGCGGCCTTAGCAGAGACAAGCTGATCGCCTCTCTCTGGCCGGAGACCGACGCCGAGCATGGGCGCGGCCTCCTCCGGCAGGCTTGCTATGCCCTCCGCCGTGATCTCCAGGTACCTGAGCTTTTCCTCGGATCGATCCAGCTACGGCTGAATCCGGCAGTGATCTCCAGCGACCTGGAATCGTTCGCCGGCGCGCTGGAGGAGAGCGATCCAGCCAAAGCGGTCTCCTGCTACAGCGCACCCTTTCTGGACGGCTTCTACCTGAATGGGGGCGGGGAATTCGAGGCCTGGGCCGAGACCGAGCGGACCCGATTGGCCAGCCAATACCGGGCGGCTCTGGAAGTGCTGTCTGGGGAAGCGACCGAACGCGGCGAGCATCGAGGCGCGGCGGACTGGTGCCGACGCTTGCTGGAGCTCGACCCTCTCAGCTTCAACGCTGCGCTTCGCCTCATGGACGCGTTGGACCATGCCGGTGAGCGCGCCGAAGCGCTCCGATGCGGACAGACCTACGTACAGTTGGTGCGTTCGGAGCTCGGCGACGAGCCGCCGCAGGAGGTGGCCGACTGGATCGAGGAACACCGGCATACCGGTGGAAATGGCGCTCGGCTGATAGGCAGTCCGGCCAGAATGACGACGAGTGTCGTTGACGGAGAGCCCACACGCGCCGAAGCCGAGGCACCGGCCGGCAATCTCATCCGCCGGGTGCACCGGGCACGGAGCCTGGGCCTGATAGCCGTCGGGTTTTTGGTACTCTTGCTTGCCACAGTCGGCTACGCCGTGTGGAGGCAGCGTGCCCTGACCGGCGGCGCCGAGCCGGAGGGGAGGGCAGGTGGACGGAGGATGGCGGTTCTACCCTTCGAGAACCTGGGTGGGATGGATAAGGGCTACTTCGCCGACGGCATCACTGACGAGATCCGGGGGAAATTGGCGACGGTGCCGGGCCTTCGAGTCACCGCCCGGCGCAGCTCGGCAGAGTACCGGCAAACCACGAAGCGGCCGAACGAGATCGGCCGCGAATTGGGCGTGGACTACCTGCTCACCGGCACCGTCCGGTGGCACCAGGAGGGGAAGCAAAGCCGGGTCCGGGTGGTTTCCGAGCTGGTGCAGGCGGCCAGCGGAGCCACTCGGTGGCAGCAATCGTTCGACGCCCCGCTGACCGACGTCTTTCACATGCAAGCGGACATTGCCGAGCGTGTA
>DASRIN010000129.1:0-5216 GCA_035649975.1 Gemmatimonadales bacterium | reverse complement strand
CGGATAGCCTTGTCTCCCAAGTCTCCTTCGCCGCCGTGCTGATCGGTGGCTTCGTGACCGTGTTGATGAACATCAACCCTCTCATTCCGCTAGACGGCTATTACGCGCTGAGTGACTACCTCGAAGTGCCGAACCTTCGGCAGCGGGCATCCGGACATCTGAGCTGGCTGCTCAAGACCAGGGTCCTGAGGCTGGATGCGCCCGAGCCGCCAGCCGATGCCCGGGAGCGGCGAATTTTTCTGACTTACGGCGCTCTCTCCGCCATCTACATCGCCCTGATACTGCTGTTTTGTGCGGTGAACTCGTACGGCTGGCTGAGTCGGACTCTGGGCGGGCTCGGCGGGCTGATTTTTCTGGTCGCCGCAGTCGTTGTGGTGCGACGACAGCTCCAGGGCTGGGGTGAGGCGGCGATGATGGCAATCCGGAAGCATGGGCCCGTCTGGAAACCCAGACTGATGCAGCGGCGAGTTCTCGCAGCCGGCCTGGGACTGATCCTGATCGGAATGCTGGTGCCCTGGCCGATTACGATTTCGGGACCATTTACGGTGGCGGCCGGGTCGCTGGTAAGCTTGACGGCTCCGGATAGCGGAGTGGTGACCCGGGTCAATGTTCGAGAGGGCGTAAGGGTGGAGCCCGGGGCTTCGGTGCTCCAACTGCGCAACTTCGAGTTGGAGCGGGCCCAGATCACACTGCGCCGGCTGGCCGACTCATTGACCATCGCATCAGTGCGGGCCCGGGCCGAGGACCGCATGGATGACTTGGCGAGCCTGGAGTCGGTGCTGGCCGTCGAAGCGGCGCGACTCGCCGGTCTGGAAGAGCAGGTACAGGCCCTTCGGCTCCGAGCCGTCGGTCCGGCGGTGGTGCTGAGCGCACGGCCCGAGGAGCTGATCGGGCGGTGGGTATCGCCTGGGGAGACCCTGCTCGAACTGGGTCAGCCAGACACGGTCGAGGTGAGGATTGCGCTGGCGGGGGCCGGCGCCAGTGCCGTCAGGGTGGGGCAGACCGTACGCCTCTTGCCGGACGCGTCCTCCCGCTCGATGGCAGCTACGCTTCGCCAGGTTTCCGCCACTGCGGACCCGTCGCACTCACTGGAGGGAAGGGTCCGTCTGGCTGGAGCAGGCTTCTGGCGTCCGGGCATGACCGGACGGGCCCGAATTACCCTCCAGCAGTCCAATCTCTGGGGAGCGCTCTGGTGGGGGATTCGGCGGACGGTGCGAAGCGACATCCTCTTGTAGACGATACCGCTTGCGCCACCGGCCTCCGAAGGCAACCATTGTGAGGTAGACCACAGGAGCAGATCATCCGGCGCGACATGCTGGCGCTGGTGCGCCAGGCCTTCACTGGCCTCTATGACGTCGAACGCGAGATAGGCAAAGGGGGCAACGCCCGGATCTTTCTCGCCCGGAACCAGTCCGGCACGCCAGTAGCGCTCAAGATCCTCCATCCTGAGCTCCTAGTCAGTGTTGCCGCCGACCGCTTTCTGCGGGAGATACGCCTCGCCTCGCGGCTGGACAACCCCCACATTGCCCGCCTGCTAGACTCCGGAGAGCGCGACTGGCTGGTGTACTACGTGATGAGCTATCACGAGGGAGCCACCCTGCGGGAATACCTCGACACCGCTCGAACTCTGCCGGTCCCCGAAACTCTCAGAATCGCCAACGACTTGCTCGAGGCATTGGCCCATGCCCACGGTCAGGGAATCATCCACCGGGACGTGAAGCCTGCCAACGTCGTTGTCTCAGCCGAAGGGGCCGTCCTGCTGGACTTCGGGATCGCCCGGGCGGTGGTTGCCTCGGGGACCGATCAGCTCACCCGGTCGGGTATCGCGGTGGGGACCTCGACCTACATGAGCCCGGAGCAGATCACCGCAGCACCCAACATCGATCATCGTTGCGACTTATACTCGCTGGGATGCATGCTGTTCGAGTGCCTGGCGGGCCAGCCGCCGTTCTATCATCGAAACGAAGCCGTGGTGTTGCAGCTCCATCTGACCCAGGACCCCCCGGATATACGCAGTTTCCGGAGCGACACGCCGACTGATCTAGCGGACCTGATCTCCCGGGCAATCGCCAAGGATCCTGCTGGGCGCTGGCCTTCGGCGACGAGCATGCGGGAGGCCCTGGCGGCAGTCACTGTCTAGGAAAGGCCAGCCCTGAAAAACGCTGGCCTGCTGCTCCAAAGACCCGTATCTTCTGACGTTCCCCCCGTTGTCCGAGGCACCGACGTGACCGATCCGATTGAGGCGCTCCGCCAGGCACTGGAGGGGCGGTACGCGGTCGAACGGCTGATCGGGCAGGGCGGAATGGCGGCGGTTTACCTGGCACGGGACTGTCGCCACGACCGTCCTGTCGCCATAAAGGTTCTCCGCCCCGAGCTGGCCGCCTCCATCGGTTCCGACCGCTTCCTGCGGGAAATCAAGGTCGCGGCGCATCTGCAGCATCCCCACATTCTTGCGCTCTACGATTCGGGGGAGTCCGGCGGCTTCCTCTATTACGTGATGCCGTTTGTGGAGGGAGAATCGCTCCGCGGCCGGTTAGACCGGGAGGAGCAGCTGCCCCTGCCGGAGGCGATCCAGCTCACCTGCGAGGTGGCGGACGCGCTGCAGTACGCCCACACCCACCACCGCATAGTCCATCGGGACATCAAGCCGGAGAACATCCTGCTGCAGAACGGTCACGCTCTGGTGGCCGATTTCGGTATTGCCCGAGCCCTGAGCCAGGCCGGTGGCGATAAGCTGACCGAGACGGGAATGGCGGTGGGGACGCCGCAGTACATGAGTCCGGAGCAGGCAACCGGCGGCAACCACATTGACGGCCGAAGCGACCTGTACAGCCTGGCCTGCGTGTTCTATGAGATGCTGGTGGGCCAGCCGCCGTTCGATGCTCCGAGCGCCATGGCGATCCTGGCCCGCCACTCCATGGAAGCGGTCCCCAGTCTCCAGGTAGTTCGGCAATCGATTCCGGACGAGATCGAGGACGCGGTCATGCGGGCCTTGGAGAAAACGCCGGCCGACCGGTTTCCCACGGTTCGAGACTTCTCTGACGCTCTAGCTCAAGCCGATCTCGGACCGACCGCACGCCGAACTTCGTCTCGATCCATGGCGGCCCGGCGGACCACCCCGCGCGGCGTTATGGCCTCCAAATTTGGTACCCGCAATGTCCGCTTGTGGGCCTTGGCTGC
The DNA here is from genome assembly GCA_035649975.1 of Gemmatimonadales bacterium. Lineage (GTDB taxonomy): Bacteria > Gemmatimonadota > Gemmatimonadetes > Gemmatimonadales > GWC2-71-9 > CAVVWJ01. Next base: position 2,036 of record DASRIN010000129.1, on the reverse strand, counting down.
TGCGCTGTTGATCCTAGTTGGGGCCGGATGGGCCGCCTGGCGTTCTCTGAACCCTCAAGTTGAAACCGCGTCAGCAGCCGGGGCGGGCGGCCTCGACCCTCACCGAATCGCGGTCCTCTACTTTCAAGGTGGCGACCAGGGAGACTCGCTGGGCTTCCTGGCGGACGGTCTGACAGAGGGGTTGATCAAGCAGTTGGAGCCGGTGCAGGAGCTGGACGTCATATCCCAGGGGGGCGTAGCTCCCTACCGGGGAGACAGCGTCTCGCGCGATAGCATCGCTCGAGCCCTACGCGCCGGGACCTTGGTAACTGGTGGCGTGGAGAAACTGGGGGGCCGGCTTCGAGTCACCGTCAGATTGGTCGACGGCGGAAGTGGAGCAGACTTCGAGCGGGCCAGCTTCGAGCAACCGGTCGGGAACCTTCTTGCCATCCAAGACACGTTATCCGAGAAGGTTGCCAGCCTGATCCGCAAGCGTCTTGGCGAAGAGATCCGGATCAGAGAGCAGCGAGGGAGAACCCGGAATGTAGAAGCCTGGGCCCTGGTTCAGCGGGCCGGGAGACACCAGAAGCAGGCTGAGGAGTTCGCTGAAGAAGCCGATAGCACTGCCCGGGACCGCGAGTTCACCACGGCCGACTCACTGTTTGCCGCAGCGGAATCCCTGGATTCGGCTTGGGCAGAACCGATCGTGGGCCGAGAGGTGATAGCATATCGCAGGTCCCGATTATCGGTAGATGATCCGACCCGGGCAGCGCGTTGGATTGACGTCGGGATAGGACATGCGAACCGGGCGCTCAAGCTCGCACCGCAGAACCCGGATGCGCTCGAGTTCCGGGGGAACCTGCGCTATTGGCGCTGGCTGTTGGCACTCAGTCCCGACCCGGTGCAGGCTCGGACCCTCCTCAAGACTGCACAGGAAGACCTAGAAGCCGCCGTCAAGATCTCTCCGTCCCAGGCTGGCGCATGGGGCACCCTGTCACATCTCTATAATCAGTCAGGGAGCCAGGTTGACGTGAAGCTCGCCGCGCGGCGCGCCTACGAGTCCGATGCCTATCTCAGTAACGCGGATGTGATCCTCTCCCGGCTCTTCTACTCATCGTACGATCTGGGGCAGTTTTCTGACGGGATGCACTGGTGTGGCGAAGGGCAGCGGCGATTCCCGGACGATGCGAAGTTCGTTGAATGCCAGCTTTGGCTGATGACGACGAAAGCCGTCGAGCCGGACGTTCCCGGCGCCTGGCAACTGGCCGACACCCTGATCCAGCGGACACCCGAGCGGGAACGGGAATACCAACGGCTCAATTCGCATATGGTTGTGGCCGCGATCCTGGCACGAGCCGGACTCAAGGACAGTGCTCGACAGGTGGCCCGACGGGCCCGAGGCAATGGAGAACTCGACCCCACCCGCGACCTGATGATGTATGACGCATTCGTCCAGAACCTCATCGGAGATAAGGACGAGGCGCTACGTTCTTTGAAGGTCTACTTAGCGGCCAATCCGGAACGCCGGGCGACCTTTGCCGAAGACCCCGGTTGGTGGTTCCGCAGTCTCCAGGAAGATCCTCGGTTCAAGGAACTGGTTGGGGTCAAGCAGTGACGTTCCGGTGGCAAAAATGACACTTGCGGCTGCGCGTACCGGGATGTACATAAGCTCTGATCTTCCAAATTGTCACAAAAACACAATTTTGAGGCTCTTGCCGGCGGTCGCCCGCTGACCCGCGCAAGGTGGTACGAGATCAGGGCCCCTCCGGTAGGAAGCGCCAAGCATCAGGGGGGGATATGCGTCGCCTTGCCATGGCAGCAACTCTAGTCGGGAGCCTGATAGCACTTTCATGTACGGACGAACGACAAGAAGGGCCTACCGAACCTCCCAGCGCGGCGGCAGCCCCTAAGCTGTGTCCCAGCACCGATCCGATTCAAAGTCAAATATGCGTTCTGTTCCCTCCGACGGACCTCCTGAAATCAGCCAGCGACTTTTACAACAACCTTAAGACGAAGTTACCGAAGGATCCTGCGGGGGCGCGAGCCCGGGCGTTCGA
>DASRIN010000128.1:0-7587 GCA_035649975.1 Gemmatimonadales bacterium | reverse complement strand
CTCCAGCTTCATCGGCTGAAAATCGAGGCTGGACGACTCGCCCCCCCGCTGGATGTCGAGGGACCCCGTCATGTCCGACGACAGCGGCTCGACTGTATCCTCCAGCCGCTGAATCCCCAACAGCGTATCCGCGGCTCCATCTGCAGCACCGCTGCCCACCAAGGGATCGATGATCAGGTCTTCAACCTGTCCGCCGCTGGAACTGGACAGGCTGGACGGGTCCTCGTTAAGCAGCAGGCCCTCGGGTATGCTGGGCTCGGTCCGGGAAGGTGGAGCCGCCGGTTCCTCCGGGGGCGGCTCCGGTTCCGGGACCGGCGCCGGGCGCAAGGTCTCCTTTGTCGGTCGGGGATTGACCTGAGTCCGGGAGGGACTGGTAGGCACGTCGATCCCGGTGTCCAGAAAGATCAGATCGCCTCGCTTCGGCCCAGGCGCGGGTGAGTTGGCGGGAGGTGAACCAGTGGGCTCGGTATCCAGTCCCTGCAGCCGTTCGCGGGTCTTGCGGGCGCCGTTCCTGTCACCGGCGGCGTCGAGATCCACCGCCATCTTCTCCAGTTGCTCCCGGGCTTCGTCACCCCGCGAGGTAGCCCGTAGCAGATCCACCAGCATGCTGCGGATCTCCTGGCTGCCGGAAAACTGATCAGCGAACAGCTTGACCGCCTGAAAAGCCTGGTCCAACTGGCCCAGGGCATTCATTCGTTCCAGAAACTCGATCAGGTTTCGCTTGGCTTCACTGACGACGTTCTTCCGGGCGTGAAGCTGGCAGAGCTTGAGGTAGGTCTGGGTCCTGCCGGGGTTGACCCGGAGGATCTTTCCGCAGAGAGCGATGGCGTTGTTGAAGAAGCCCTGGTCGGCGTACAGGTCCACCGCCCTTTCGTAGGAGCGGACCGCTTCGGCAGTGTCGTTGATTCGGAGGTAGAGGTCGCCGACCCGGTTATAGAGAGAGAGATCGGGGCTGGTCTCCGACCCCGACTCGGCTTGCTGAATGGCCTTGAGGTAGACTTCGATAGCTTTCCGCCAGTCCTCCTTTTGTTCCAGTTTCCGGGCCGTATCCTTCAGCTTTTCCAGGTTCATGCGGCTCGGGCTGAGAAGGTGTTATCGGGGATAAGACTCGGAGTGAGCGAAAGATACCGGGCGGGTATGGGCCGGGCAAGCTGCCTGTGCTGCAACGAGTTGCAGCTCTGCATGAATACCGTCAAAAGATCCGCTCTCTATCGGTGGGTGGGGAAGCCCTGCTCGAACGTTTGAGGATCCAAATCTCCTGCCGCCACAGCCACTGACAGGCGTTCCAGATCGGGCGATGGGGGCCGGTCGGCAGTCAGGGGAGGGACGGGGGGGTCCAGACTCCGGATCCGGTGATACAGCGCCGCGACCCCCCGCCCAGGAGCCAGCGGCTTCAGGAACTCGAGCCCCTGTGCCCCACAGAGGAGCTCAGCGGCCACCACCCTCTGCGCGTTCCCGAGTATGCGGACCGCCTTATAAGCCGCGGCCATGCCCATCGGAACGAAGTCTTCCTGATTGGCATCGGTGGGGATCGATCCGATGCTTGCCGGCATTGCCAGTGCCCGCGACTCGGCCACCAGCGAGGCCGCCGCGATCTGAACCATCATCAACCCCGAGGACAGACCGGGATCGCTGGTCAGGAACGCCGGCAGCCCCTGCGAGAGATCCGGGTTCACCAGGCGCTCGACCCGACGCTCGGCGATGGCCTGGAGCGTTGTGAGCGTCATCGCCAGGATGTCGAGCGCCTGAGCTACCGGCTGGCCGTGAAAGTTCCCTCCTGACAACACGTCCCCATTTTCGAAAACCAGCGGGTTGTCGGTGGAGGCGTTGAGCTCGACAACCACGGTCTGTTCCGCGAAGGCAATGGCATCGGCCACCGCCCCAAGGACCTGGGGTGCACACCGGAGACTGTAGGCATCCTGGACCCGCGGATCATTCTCCCGGTGGGACTCCCGGATCTCACTGTCTTCCAGAAGCGAGCGCATGAGAGCCGCGGCCCGGGACTGGCCGGGATGAGGACGCGATGCGTGAATCCGGGGATCCAGTGGGACCGGTGTGCCTCTCAATGCTTCGAGACTCATGGCAGTGGCAGCGACGGCGGTGCGCCAGAGGACGTTGCTGTCGTGAACCAGCAGGGCCAGGCAAGCGGTCTGGGCCTGCGTCCCGTTGATGAACGAGAGTCCCTCCTTGGGAGCGAACCGATAGGGCGTGAGGCCCGCTCGCTGAAGCGCCTCCCCCGCAGCAAGCGTCCCGCCCTCGGGCGACAGCACCCGGCCTTCGCCCATGAGGGCCAGGCCGATATGGCTCAGCGGCGCCAGATCACCGCTGGCCCCGACGCTTCCCTGCTCCGGCACTAGCGGTAGCACTCCGGCATTGAGGAGCGCCACCAGTGCCTCCACCAGCTCCGGCCTGACTCCACTGGTCGGCCGCAGCAGAACATTGGCCCGGAGCAGCATGATGGCCCGCACCAGTACAGGCGGGAGAGGAGCGCCGACGCCGGACGCGTGACTGCGAATGAGATTGGTCTGAAGTTGCTGGATCTGCTCGGGGGGCACGGTGACGTTGGCTAACTTGCCGAACCCGGTGTTGATGCCGTAGATCGTCTGCCGGGACTCGACGGCCCGATCGACCTGCCGGCGGCTCTCGAGGAGGGCGCGTCGGGCATGCGACTCGAGGCTCACCCGGGAAGCCGGGTCGCGCGCGACCCGAACCACGCTCTCGATGGTGAGAGAATGGCCGTCGAGCACGCATTCTGTTTGGGGCATCGCCCGAAGTTGGTACGGTCTCCCTCTTGATTCAACCCCTCGGCAGCGCGGTTTACCGGGTGCGGCCGACCAGGAGCTCGGGGTTTCCGGGATCGGTTTGAAACGACCAATCCAGGATCAGGAAGCTCGGACCGACATGGGTCACCCGAACGCCCCCGAAGCGGAGAAACTCGTCGCCGGCTACCATCTCGAACACGTATCCCATGCCCGGAAAGGCTTCGATAGGGGCGCTGGAATAGCTGGTGCAATCAATCGGGTTCTGTCCCGGGAAGCAGGGAGCGAGATCGATGCTGGTAAGGTCGTCAATAGGCCCATCGGCGTAGAACTCCACGCCGGTACCGGCCCGGGCTGGAGTGAGGTACAGGGTACCGGTTCCGTCGCGATCCACGAAAAAATCGATGTCAACAGCAGTGCCCGACCTCACCCGTCCCAGCTCCCCCGCTTCCACCACGTTGTCACCATCGTCATCCCAGAAACGAAATCCGCTGCTGTCCGAGTCCACCTGAATCGGATAGATCACCTGATTGCGGCTGTCGGGTCGCGGCGTATCGAACCGAACAATCGAACGTCCACTCTCGACGGCATCCAGGCTGACGGCACTCACCGAGAAGCACCGGGGGACTCCATTGAGGAGCGCGCCGACCAGGAACTCGGGCGCCACGGTGGTCCCCTCCAGCCGCCAGGAGGGGTCGCACCCATCCGTCCCCACTGGGGCGTCGATGTTGCGGGGCGTGCTGAATACCCGGTAGTTCTGGAATCTGCTCGGGTCGGCGTTGAACGCGTTGTCCTGCCAGGTGAGCGCCACGGCGCCATCCAGGCTGATGCTGACGAGATCTACCGGCACATCGGGTGGTGGATTGGTCGGGCCGGCTCCATCGGACGAACAGGCTCCGATCACGACGAGCAGGATCGGTGCGCGCCACGCCCGCATAGGTTCTCCAGGTGAGGGATGATGACCATCGAGCAGAACGCATGCCAGAGACGGCAGGTCGGCAAACCCGCCTCGGCTGCCCATCCGTCCCGCGACCCCGTCCCCGCCGGGGGACAGCTATCGCTCGAAAGTGGTCTGGTTGTAGTCGAACTTCAGGTCGGGCAGATCGGTCAGATAGATCGAGAAGTAGAATGCGAAGTTGCCATTTGCATTGCGCACGAAGTTGAATCCGGCACGCCATTCGTGCAGTACCCGCTCCAGCCGCACGACCTGGGACTCGAACTCCGTATCGGTGATGTTGTACTGGGAGGACCAGGACACAGACCAGAACGGGGTGGGTGAAAAGCTGGTACTGAACCCCAGGTTCTGTTGATCCTGGGGGGCAGGTCCTCCCGGAATGGGCCGGGTGCGTGACAGAGTGTAGTTGAAGTTGGCCGTGAAACTGCGCCCCCCGCTGTATGGCGTCTGCGCGGAGTTGTAGAAGTCCCTGCCCTTCCGGCCGGCATCGACCACGTAGGAGGTGGGGACCTCATCGTCCCGTGGCCGGCCCCGTCTCGGGCTCCCCAAACCGAAGATGGAGCCGATCGAGCGAAGGGTATTGGCGGAGATGCCGAAGCTAGCACTCACGTTGCTGAGAAATGGATCAAAATGGGTCGTATCGAAGCCCAGGGGCCCACGCCAGAGGTCGTGAGTGAGGCTGAGGGTAAACTGGGGGAGCAGATCGCTTAAGAACGAGTTGGTGATGGACTCCGTTGCCCATCCTGTGCGACCCGGCTTCTTCGCCTGTTCGAAGTCGTAGCTGATGGCGCTGGTGTTGATGCTTAACACTCGAAACTTCCGGGCATCGACGGCTGCCGTGTCTCCCGAAGCCGTCTTGGCCTTGGCCTCGAAGGTCTGAGAGAGGCCCAGGCTCATCGTCTGGGTAGCGTCGCTGCGGAGCTGAAACGGCTGCCCCGGATTCACCACCGCCCGGGCGTACTCCTCCGGGACCGTGGCCCCGGGCGAGTAGTTCCAGCTGAGCGTGGGGGACAGACTGTGCCGGATGCGGCTGGCCAGGCCAAGCCCCGGAAAAAAAGCAAACAGGGTGGGTGAGGCCGAGGCGGAAAAGCGGAATCGCTTCCCCTGACTCACGAAGTTGCCATTGGTATTTCGGTTCCGGAGCAGGAATGGCCCGCTGGTGGTGTTCGCGATCCCCACCACCGGCTGAATTTTCCACGATCCGCGAAACAGGATCGGGAGATTGATCCCGGTATTCCAGTCGAGGCCGGTCGAGAAGTTCCCATTATACACCTGCAGCACCCGGGCGGAGTCGGTGGGATCCGGCGTGATGGGATCATCCACCAGAAACGCTACCGAATCTCTGCCGGTGGATCGCTGGTCCACCACATTGAGCGAGTTCTGCCAGTTGAAGTTCCCAATCCGAAACGGCGTCTGAAAGTCCAGGGTGCTCTGGCGGCTGCTCCCGAACTGCGCCACGCTGTCGAGGCCGCCGCCGGGAAGCGCCTCAATGATCGGGCTCAGCGGCGTCTTGGAGGTGGTGTTGTTGGTAAAGCTGAAGCTGGGCGACCAGGTGATGTTCGAGGCCAGCGCAAGCGAGGCGGGCGAGATCGTTACCGCCGGCAGCAGCTGCTGCACACTCCCATCGGAGAGGCTCTGGCGTCGGTTTCCGCCGATCGTCAGCGTGCCCCAGCCGTATCGCTTGGAGAAGTTGAGCGAGCTGGTGATCTGCTGGGTGTTGAGCAGCGGGTCGATAGCGTTTCGCTCGAGGACGGTCGTGTTGCTGGCGTAGTTCAGGTCCAGATTGAGGCTGGTGGAGAGATCGAACGACTGACGGTGGTCCCACCGCACCGTGGTGGATGAGCCGCCACCCTCCTCCTGCTGTTGCCCGAATGCCACCGAGCCGTCCATGAACCGGTTGAGCCAGCTGTACTGGCCGCCGACTCCGTATTGGAGGAACCGGTTGGAGTACCAGTCCACCCGCACAGTCAGATCGATGTAGTCGTTGGGTGCCCAGTAATAGCCGAGATTGGTGATCTGGCGGTTATAGGACCGGTCCGGTCGCACCACATCGTTGAAGCCGAACTGAGGAATGAGAATCCCCGAGTGCCGGCCCGGCCGCATGTCCTGAAAGATGAAAGGCAGCCAGAGAATGGGGACGTCGCGGACGTACAAGACCACCGGCCGGGCAACCAGGACATTGCGGGAGACCCACTTCACCTGCCGCCCGGAGAAATGATAGTGCGGCATCGGGAGATCGCAGCTGGTTATCTCGCTCGACGCGGCATAGATGCGGCTGGAGCTGGAGTCCTGGGACACGTCGCCCCGCAGAAACCAGACGGTGGAGCCTTCGGTGAAGTTGGTAAGTGCGTCGCTGATGACGCCGCGCCGCACACAGGTGTCGTAGCGGATCCCTTCGCCTACCAGCACCTGTCCCCGGTCGAAGAGCTTCGGGTCTCCACTGGCATCCAGCAGGCAGCTGGAGCGCCGGTAGGTGATCGATTCGGCTTCCAGTGAGGTGCCGCGTCGCTCGGTCAGCGCCCGCCCCTTCAACAGCACCCGCTCGTCCTGCACCAGCACCGTGGCGGAATCTGCCTTGTACCGCGTGCTCTGATAACCCGGCCGGGCCAGCAGCTCAGTCGTCACCGAGTCCGGCGCAGAGAAGGTGCGCGTGGGCGCCGTGGGCAGGCCCATACGGCGGGCGGTGGCGGTATCCAGGGTCTGTCCCCCGCCGACGCGGGTCGAGTCCGCCTGTCTTGCAGCCCGCGCACTGTCGGCCGGTGTGGGTCGGCGTTGTTGCCTGGGCACCTGGGCTTCAGCGCTGGTCCCGATCAGGCTGAGCAGCAGAAGTAATCCTACTGAGCCCCTCGCGATCCCCTCCCCCGCCTCGCGGCGCCGGCGCCGGCGCAGAATCACCGAGCCGGCAACCCCCACCTCGTAGAGCACCAGGAGTGGAAGGGTCATCATGACCATCGACAGCACGTCGGCCCCGGGCGAGAGGACGGCCCCGGCGACGAAGGCGAGCACCACGGCGTAGCGGCGGAACCGGCTGAGCTCCGCCGGGCCCACGACGCCCAGCCAGGAGAGAATCAGAATGACGAGGGGAAGCTCGAAAGAGAGCCCCAAGGCCAGGGTGACCTGAAGCACGAACCCGAAATAGGCGTCGTAGGTGATGAAGGGAGCGATGGCTTCGGTCTGAAAGCTGAAGAGCACCCGAAGCGCCTGGGGTACCACGAATTCATAGGCCAGGCCGGCCCCGGTCAGGAAGAGCGCCAGGCCGACGAACAGGGAGGGAACCAGCGCCCGCTTCTCCTTTTCGTAGAGCGCGGGCGCGAGGAAGGCCCAGGTTTGCCAGAGGATGACCGGAGAGGCGAGCACCAGGCCGACCAGCAGACCCAGCTTGAGAACAATCATGACCGGTTCGGTGGGGCTGGTGACCACCAGCTTGCCGCCGGTCAGGTAAGGCGCGATGGGCTCCTTCAGCACCGCCACCAACTGGAACCGCTGCACTGCCCACAGTCCCAGCCCGCAACCCACCACAACGGCCCCAAGTGACCGAAGGATGCGGTGCCGCAGTTCCTCGAGATGGTCGAGGAAGGGCATCTCTCCGGATGGTCCGGCCATGAGCGTACGACCCGAGGCTTACCGCCCGAGCGCCTTCAACCGATCACGAGCCAGGGCCGCTTCGTCAGATTGAGGATACCGCTGGACCACCCGCTGATACGACTCCCTGGCTTTCCGGGTGTCTTTCCGGCGTTCGGCCAAGAGACCGAGGTTGTACAGGGCCGAGGCGGCGCGGGACGAGGAGGGATACTTCTGCACCACCTGCCCATAATAGGCCGCCGCGGAATCCGGATTCTCCGCTGCGAAGCTCTGCCCGATGAAATAGAGGGC
>DASRIN010000127.1:0-4355 GCA_035649975.1 Gemmatimonadales bacterium | reverse complement strand
GTCCACCTTGGCGCTGAAGAGGTCACGGATGATCCCCCGAGTCAGGCTGGTTTCCCGTTGCAGCAGGGCCGGCGCCCGGCGCACGAAGGTTTTCTTGCGGTTGATCTTCTTCCACAGGCCCAGCAGCGACTCGATCTCCCGCCGGAAGTGGTCCTCGGTCACGCCTTCGGCCACGGTTCGCACGATCACGCCGCCCGCATCCTTCGGCAGCAGCTTGGAGACCATCTCGCGGAGCTTGGCTCGCTGCTCCCGGCTCTCGATCTTGCGGCTCACCCCCACCTTCGAGGCGTAGGGCATGTACACTAGAAACCGGCCAGGCAGGGAGATTTGTGCAGTCACCCTGCAACCTTTGGTCCCGATCGGCTCCTTGGTTACCTGAACCGGGAGACTCTGACCTTTCTTCAGAATGTCCTGGATATTGGGGAGGGCTCGTCGGGGTGAGATCTCGCGCTGCCGCCGTTCGCCCTGCTCATTCCTCTCGGTAGCGGCACCGCCACCATTGTTGTTGCGACGCCGTCTGCGATCTCGGCTGCGCCAGGGCGCCTTGCGTTCGGCGGTGGTCTCCTCGCTGGCGCTCTCCACCGGATCTCTGGCGGCGGCGGGATCCGCCTCCGCGGGTTCTTCCGCCGTTTCCTCTTCCGGTTCCTCGTCCTCGTCCGGCTCTAGCAAATCCGAGGCGTGCAGGAAGGCGCTCTTCTCCTGACCGATATCGACGAACGCCGCCTGTATCCCTGGGAGAACGGCCTCGACCCGTCCCAGGTAGATGTCGCCCACGGTGCGGCGGTGGTCGGGGCGATCCACCAGCAGCTCTACCAGCCGATCGTCTTCCAGGATAGCGATGCGGGTTTCCCGCTGGCTTCCATTGATCAGGATTTCACGCTTCAAATGCGACCTCAGCCGCCGCTGGGAACCGCCAACGAAAAACGCGCCCGGCGGGCCTGCCCACCACTAGTCGAGGAGCATGCCGCGAGAGCGCGTCTGCTGGGGTAATTGTATTAGAGAGGCGAGCTTAGGGCAATGAGTTGAAGGTTCAATCAACCAATTCCCCCAGGATCTGCCTGCCGATCACGATCCGCTGGATCTCGCTGGTGCCTTCGCCTATCTCGCAGACTTTGGCGTCGCGCATCATCCGCTCCACCGGATACTCGGTCGTGTAACCATAGCCGCCGAAGATCTGGACCGCCTTCGTCGTCGTCCGCATGGCCAGCTCCGAGCAGTAGAGCTTGGCCATAGCCGCCTCCTTCTTGAACGGCCGCCCATTCTGTTTCAACCAGGCCGCGTGATAGAGGAGGTGGGTGCCCGCCTCGATCTCCAGAGCCATGTCGGCCAGTTGGAAGCTCACTCCCTGAAAGCTCCCGATCGCACGGCCGAACTGCTTCCGCACCCCGGCGTACCGCAGCGCCTCCTCGTAGGCCCCCTCCGCAATGCCGAGCGACAGCGCGGCGATTCCGATCCGGCCGGCGTCGAGAGTCTTGAGGAAGTTGATGAACCCGTATCCCTGCTTGCCCAGGAGGTTCTCCTTGGGAACCACGGCGTCCTCGAACACCAGCTCCCGGGTGTCACTGGCGCGCCAGCCCATCTTCTCCTGCTTCTTTCCCGCCCGAACTCCGCGAATCTTGGGGAGGTCTGGGGCGTGTCCCACACCGAGGCGACGGCAAATGTCGAGATCCACTGTATCCTTGGTGACCACAAAACTGGTGATCCCCTTGTTGCCGCGACCGGGCTCGGTTCGCGCGGTGACCACGAAGATCTCCCCCACACCCGCGTGGGTGATAAAGATCTTGGAGCCGTTGAGCAGATAGTGGTCGCCCTTGTCGACGGCAGTGCTGGCCGTGCTCCCCGCATCGCTGCCGGAGCCTGGCTCGGTCAGGCCGAACCCTCCAAGCACCTGGCCCGAGGCCAGGAGGGGCACGTAGCGCCGCTTCTGCTCCTCGGTGCCGAACTCGACTATTGGCGACGTGCCGAGGTTGGTGTGGGCGCTGATGGTGAGCGCGTGGCTGGCGTCCACCTTGGCCATCTCGTGGATGGTGATGTAGTAGGAGAGCTGATCCATGCCGGCGCCACCCAGCTCTTCACTCCAGGGCACTCCCAGGAGGCCCAGCTCGCCCATGGCCTTGATGTTTTCCCAGGGGAAGCTGGAAGTCCGGTCCAGCTCGGCCGCGACCGGAGCGATGTGACTCCGGGAGAAGTCCCGGACCATCTCCCGGACCTGATGGTGGTGCTCCGTGAAGTAGAGGGAGTCGTCCATGGCAGCCAAGCTAACCCGTCGGCGGGCGTTCTCCAACGCGGCCGCGTCGTCACGCAGGTGTCAAGTCGGCAGCGAATCTCCGGGTTATGTCCAGTAGGGCGTCGCTGAATTTGGCCAGAGCTCGGGGCCCAATCCCCGGAACCCGGGCCAGATCATCGCGGGTCTGGGGTTCTCGCTCGGCAATTGCGCCGAGGACGATATCGGTGACCACCACGTAAGCAGGGACTCCCATTTCCTTGGCGACCCGGCTCCGCCAGTTCTGCAGGGATATCAGGAGGGAAAGAGTCTCCGTTGGACGTTTGGGCTGACCAGGCGTGGCACCGTAGGCCAGGGCACCCAGTATGACCGCACCCAGTCGCGAGGCCACCTCCGCCCCCACTCCCGCTACGTCCGCCAGAGCAGAAGCATCCGACGGCGGGTAGCGCGCCAGCCGGAGGAGCACATCTGGCTCCAGCGGGCAGCCACCCCAGGCGCTGCGTCGAGACGCCAGCACCCGGCGCAGGCGGCCGAGCCGCTCGGCGATTTCCGGGCCCAGGGTGGATGGTGGCGGCCTCGTTCCACACCGGTCGCAGCCGGCGCAGTGCAGCAGGCTCTCGCCGAAGTAACCCACCAGTCCTGAACGCCGGCAGCCGGTAGCGCCGGCATAGCTCTCCACCGCCCGGATTCGAAGCTCGGCTTCCCGCCTCCGGAGCAGGACCGGCCTCCAGTCCACTGGCCCCCGCTCGGGCCGAAGCTCCCGGCGCAACCGCTCCGCCGACTCGAGCACGTTGGCGGGAACGCCGACCTGCCCACTGGGCCCGCTCCAGATTCGCTCCAACAGCGCGCGTGGAGGGAAGGTCACGTCGAGCTGCCGGCGGTGCAGCGTTGCATCGCCCCGTCGCCAGAGCAGGACACAACGGGCGAACTCGCCATCCCGGCCGGCCCGGCCAGCCTCCTGGTAGTAGGCTTCCGGCGTGGGAGGAGGAGACCAGTGCACCACCAGCCGCACGTTGGGCTTGTCGATGCCCATACCAAAGGCACAGGTGGCAACGATGACGTCGAGCCGGTCGCCCAGAAAATCCTCCAGCGTGGCCATTCTACGGGCTTTGGTGAGTCCGGCATGGTAAGGCGCGGCCCGGTGCCCCGCTTCGACCAGTGTCCGCGCAATGGCTTCGGTAGTGCCCCGAGTGGGTGCGTATACCAGGGCCATGACGTCCTCGCCCCGGAGCAGCTCCCGCAAGGCCTCGAGTCGCTCACGCTCGCTCTGCACCAGTCTGGCGCCAAACCACAGATTGCTCCGGTCAAAGGAGCCGAGATGCAGGGCGTAGCCCGCCCGCAGCCGCAGGGTACGGGCGATTTCCTGGCGCACCGAGAGGGTAGCACTTCCGGTAAGGGCCACTGCCTGTGGATTGCCCAGGCGATAGCGCATCCGCGCCAGTTTCCGGTAGCTGGGACGGAAGTCGTGCCCCCACTCGGCAATGCAGTGCGCTTCGTCCACCACTAGCAGGTGGGGCCGGATGAGGCCAGCCGCGAGCTCGAGGCTCACCCGCTCCAGCCGCTCGGGCGAGACATACAGCAGCCGCAGAGACCGGTCGGTAAGGCCGGCTCGAAGCGCCCGCTCGTCCTCCTTACCCAAGTGGCTGTGAAGGCAGGCTGCGGGTATTCCGCGCACCTGACACGCACTGACCTGGTCCTGCATTAATGAGATCAGGGGTGAGACAACGATGGTGAGCCCGCCGAGCACGAGCGCAGGAATCTGAAAGCAGATCGATTTGCCGCCGCCGGTGGGCAGGATGGCCAGGGTGTCGTGCCCGGCCAGGATGGAGGAGATCACTGCAGCCTGAGCGGGGCGAAAATCCGGATACCCGAAGTGATGCTGCAGCAACCGCCGGGCTTCTGCCATCGCCGGGTCCATGCCCAAAGTTGCGATGCAGCTCCGCCTGGGCTCGGACCAGTCGAGCGCATCAGCATACGAAAAAGCCCCGCCGCAGCGGGGCCCATAGCCAGGATGCCAGTTCCAGTCAGCCGCCGAAGCGAATTCCCAACGTGATGGGAAGGAATTTCAGATCGTCTCCCTCGAGGAACACGTTATGCCAACGGCCTTCCAGGAAGAGGCTCGTGCCGCCTC
>DASRIN010000126.1:0-4092 GCA_035649975.1 Gemmatimonadales bacterium | reverse complement strand
AGCCGCTCGGTTGGTCGCGGAACCGGACGAACCGGGATACCTCCGGATGAAGGGGGCCAAGGCACTGAAGGGAAGGTCGCTTGCGGTCCTGCGGGAGCTCTTTCAATGGCGAGAGGAGCTGGCCCGCCGGACCGACAAGGCCGCATTTCGCATCCTCAACAACGAGCCCATGCTCGCCATGGCCAAGTCCCCTCCCGAGGATATGGCCGCGCTCAAGTTGGTAAGGGGGATCAGTCCCGAGCAGGCCCAACGCCGGGGTAAGGACATTCTCGATGCGGTGCGGCGAGCACTGCAACTTCCCGAGAGCGAGCTTCCCCGGGTGGATCGTCGCCCCCGATATCAGCCCGACGCGGCGTTCGAGGCCCGGCTCGAACGATTGAAAGCGGCGCGTAACGCTCTGGCCCAGCGTTACGAGCTTGCTCCCGGTGTCCTCTGTCCCAATGGAGTGCTGGAAGCGATTGCCCGGGTGAACCCGGAGACTCCGGAGCAACTGGCGGACATTGGCGAGCTGCGCCGCTGGCAGCTGCGAGAGATCGGGGGCGAGCTACAGGCTGCCTTGCGGCCACCTACTGGTGGCCGGCGCTAAAAGCCGAGGAAGGTGCGGACCCTGGGATCCATCTTTTCCGGGGTCCAGTAGGGCTCCCACACCAACTCCACATCCACCGAACGCACTCCCTCCATATCTCCTATCACCCGTTTGACATCGCCGATGATCTCGGCTCCTGCGGGACAGCCGGGGGAGGTCAGGGTCATCTCGACCCGGACGTCGCCGGCGTCATCCACTTCAACGTCGTAGACCAGACCGATGTCGATGATGTTGAGGTTGAGCTCGGGGTCTTTGACGGCCCGGAGTGCTTTGCGGATGGATTCGGAGGTGGGCATGGTGTCGAAACCTGGAAACGGGGACCAGAGACCGGAACCAGTCCTGGCGATGGCGACTGGTAACCGGCAACTAGCGACTAGCGACTACCTGAAAGATAATCGGCGATTCAGGTCAGCACCCCGCCACGAGCTCCTGCTGGCAGGCATGGGGAACCAGGCGAATGGCGGCATCAGACAGCTCAGTCCGAATGGCGCGTAAGCTGTGGGCCGAGTTTCGGACCTTGGAGTCGAAGGTCCGATTGGTGAGGAATACGAGGAACAGGTCTCGAGTAGGGTCAATCCAGATCTCGGTGCCGGTAAAGCCGGTGTGCCCGTAGGCGGCGTCACTGATGAGAGTACCGTAGAGACTCGGCTCATCCTTGTTGAGCTCCGGCGTATCCCACCCCAGCAGCCGGGGCCCGCTGTTGGAGCTCGGGGTCAGGAAGCGTTTGATCGTTTTCTGGCTGACCCATTGCCCGTTAGGTCCGGCCCCCGCCCGGAGCCAAACCTGAGCGTACCGGGCCAGGTCCATACCGGTAGAGAAGATGCCGGCGTGCCCGGCGGCCCCCCCGAAGAGCGCCGCATTGGGGTCGTTGACCTGGCCCTGCACCGGGTGTCCCCGCCACAAAGCGGTCGGCACCGTCCGCCGGTGAATCGAAGGCGGAGGGCGATAGGTCGTCTGGTGGAGCTCCAGAGGCTCGAAGACCTCCCGGTGGACGAAGCGGTCCAGCGGCATTCCGGCCACACTCTCCACCACCACGCCGAGAAGGATCGCGTTGAGATCGCTGTACAGCGGCTCGTCTCCCGGGCGCCGGATGAGGCGCTCTGAGTACAGCAGCTCAACCGCACCGTCCCGGGAGCGGGTCTGCTTAAAAAACGCTGCGTAGCTGCGAAGTCCGCTGGTGTGGTCCAGGAGCATGCGGATGGTGACCTGATCCTTGGGTCCGCCGGAGAAGCGGGGCAGGTACCGCCGGACCGGCGCGTCCAGATCGATGCGGCCGGCATCCACCAGACGCATGACCGCACTGGCAGTTCCCACGACCTTGGTGATCGAGGCGATGTCCCAATAGGTCGAATCCGGGGTGGGAACCGGGGACCGGGGGTTCCAGGTGAAATGGCCGTACCCCCGGGCGTACAGAATCGAGTCCCTGCGCCCGATGACCACGACCGCACCGGGATAAATCCCCCGCCGGGTCCCGGCCTCGGCCAGCTGATCGATCTCGGCAAAGGTCTGGGCCGGATCGGGCAAGACCGCCGAGCCAAGAGCAAAGGCGAGGATCAGCGACAGCAGGTTCGAGCTCATGGACGGTCCGAGTCCCGCACCGGGCCGGTGGGCAGCTGGTAGAGAACCTGGGCCGTCCGGCGATCGCGGTCGGAGAGCGCTCCGGCCTGAGTGGCCGGGAACATCACGTCAGCAGAATCGGGCGAGTGCGGAAGACCCAGGGCGTGACCCACCTCGTGCACGGCCACGGTGAGGAGGGCTGCTTCGGGGAGCACCACCCCGGTGTTGGTCCGAAGGGCCAGAAGGATGGCGGCCTTTCGGACTCGGCCTGCCTGATCCCAGGTCAGATCGGTCTGACCTGCGCGATCGAAGTCGAAATGGTCGAGCCAGCGGACCAGAATGTCCGCGGTGCCGGTGTCCCCGACTTGGGCGAAGCGAACGCCAATACCGGCACCCTCCCACCGTTCCAAAGCCTGGCGCACATAGCCCGCCATTCTGGGCTGGTACCCAGGCGCGCCCCCTTCAATGATTGCCACCCGCAGCGCCCCGCTCCGATCGGGCCAGCGACGGACCACCGAATCGGTGCTGATGATGAGCGAGTCGAGATAGGTCAGTCCCGCCACGCTGTTGAGCCGCTGGCGGGCGGCAAGGCGGGCCAGGCGATCGATCGTGGGAGTGCCCGGTGCCACGGCGGGCTGGCCAGCATTCGAGGCCGGCCGGGACTTGGATGCGCTCGCGCTGTCCAGCTCGACCGTCGCAGAGCGGGTGTCGCTGGGTCCCTGGACCACCTGCTCACCGGCTCGAGAATCCAGGGCATGCGACAGCCGGTCTGCCAGAAGTATGGCAAACAGCCCGAGAGTGAGGAGCGGCAGCACCACACGTTTCATAGGGATCCGCACATGCGAGCCATTGGTGCAAGTTCTGAGCGAGGCTAGTGTTTCGCTTCCAGCCAGTTCGGCCCGAACCCAATGTCCACGACGAGGGGAACCCGAAGGGCCACTACATTCTCCATATGCTCACGGACCAGCCGGGTCATGATCTCGACCTCGCTGGGAGGCACCTCAAAGACCAGCTCGTCGTGGACCTGGAGCAGCATGCGCCCGGCCAGACCGCCCTCTTGGATGGCGCGATGGATCCGAACCATGGCCAGCTTGATGAGGTCGGCTGCAGACCCCTGCAAGGGTGAGTTCTGGGCGTTCCGTTCCCCATATGCCCGCAGACTGAAGTTGCGTTCCTTGATCTCGGGTATGTACCGGCGCCGCTTAAAGAGCGTCTCCACGTATCCCTGCTGTCGAGCCAGTTCGATCTGCCGATCGAGAAAGGCGCGGACCCCGGCAAACCGCTCGAAATAACGGGCAATGAACCCGCGCGCATCCTCCAGAGAGATGCCGAGCTGGCGGCTCAGGGCAAAGGCGCCCTGGCCATATATGGTGGCGAAGTTGATGGTCTTGGCCCGGGCACGCATCTCGGGCGTCACCTGCTCGGCGGAGACATTAAAGATCAGCGCGGCAGTCTGCCGGTGGATGTCACCGCCCTGATGGAAGGCTTCGATGAATGCAGGATCGCCCGACAGATGGGCCATGATTCGAAGCTCGATCTGGGAATAATCCGCGACCAGAAATACCCAGCCTTCCCGGGGAACAAACCCGGCCCGAATCGCTTCGCCGCGGGTGGTCCGGATGGGAATGTTCTGCAGATTGGGATCGGCGGAGCTGAGCCGCCCGGTGGCGGCGCCTGCCTGATTGAAGCTGGTGTGGATCCGTCCGGTCCTAGGGTTGATCCGCTCCGGCAGAGTATCCACGTAAGTGTTCTTGAGCTTCTGCAGTTCCCGGTATTCGAGGATGAGACGGGGCAGCTCGTGACCCATGGCTGCGAGCTGCTCCAGCACGTCGGCGTCGGTAGAGGGGCCGGTCTTGGTCTTCTTGAGCACCGGAAGCTGGAGCTTCTCGAACAGAACGCTGGCCAGCTGGCGGGGAGAGTTCAGGTTCACCTCCATCCCGGCCACCCTG
>DASRIN010000125.1:0-3226 GCA_035649975.1 Gemmatimonadales bacterium | reverse complement strand
TGGAGATCCCACGCGGTGCCCTTTCCTCCAGAGTCACTATCACGGTGGAACAGGTCACCGGCCCCGTGAACTCCGTACGGCTTAGCCCTGAGGGCCTGCAATTCGCCAGGCCGGTGCGCCTGACCCTGGAGTATCGCAACTGTGCTGCGACCCGGTTGCGCAAGCGGGTGGCCTACACCGACGAGCTCCTTCGCATTCTGGAAATGCCGTCGTCCGAGGACTACCCGAAGTATGACTACGTCACCGGCGAAATCGATCACTTCTCCCGCTACGCCGTGGCCTACTAACCATGAAGCTGCGCTCGTTACCCCTCGCTCGCTGGTCTGAGGAACACGGCCCCAACCGCGCCGCCGAGTTCCTGCGGGAGGGTCGGGCCCACGAGCAGGGCGGATGCATCGCCGAGGCCCTCCAGTGCTATGGCGCGGCGGTTGAGGCGGCCCAGCGTCCCGGCGAGCGCGCGATTATAGCCGAATCACTGCGTCGGTCCGGCATCGTGCACCATTGGCGCAACGAGCCGGCCCTGGCGCGGCAGCTCTGTGAACAGAGTCACAAGATTGCCCTGGACCTGGATGATCCGGTGCTGGCAGCGGAAGCGCTGAACGCGCTGGCCGGATTCGATTTGGACTGCGGGGCCATGCAGGCGGCGCGGGAGAAGTTCGAGCTGGCGTTGGAGCTCGGCGGCTCGGACCCATCCCTCCGGGCCCGCACTGAGCAGAACCTGGGCATTCTGGCCAACATGCAGGGCGACACCGGCAAGGCGATGGCTCACTACCGGCAGGCGCTGCTCTCGTTCGAGAGCATCGGCGACGAGCGTGGCTGTTCCATCGTATATCACAACCTGGGCATGGTGAGCGCCGACTTCGGCCAGTGGGAGGATGCCGACCGGTATTTCCGGCTCTGCCTGCGCAAGGCCCGGGCTCTGGGGGATATCCACCTCGAGGGTCTCGCGCTGCTGAATCATGCCGAAGTGCACCTGGCTCGGCACGATTACGAACAGGCCCGGCAGAACGCCGAGAGCGCTCTCGGCATCTTCGACCAGCTGGGCAGCCAGCTCGACAAGGCGGATGCCTACCGCGTGATTGGCCGAGCCTACCGGGAAACGGCTCGGTACCCGGTAGCGGAATCTCGGCTCAAGAGCGCCATGGATCTGGCGGTGAACACCGGATGTCTCCTGAGTGAGGCCGAGGTGGCGCGCGAAATGGGCCTGCTGTACCAGGCGATGGGCCGGAGTGAAGAGGCACTCGGCTATCTCAATGCCGCCCGGACACTCTTCGGCCGCATAAATGCCAGGCTCGACCTGGCCGACGTCTCCCGGCGGATCAACGAGGTAGAGGAGAGCCTTGACTAAGCCAGCGACCGCGGCAGAGCTGCTCCAGCAGGCTCGGGCCCACGAACGTGCCGGAGCCATGGTCGAGGCGCTCCGGGAGTACCACGCCGCCATCGAGACTGCCGAGCGCGATGGAGAACGGGGTCTGTTGGCCGAGGCGTTGCGCCGCCTTGGAGTGGCTCATCACCACCGCAACGAGAGCGAGCAAGCTCTCGCCCTGTGCCGGCGCAGCTACGAGACCGCGATAGCGATGGGTGATCCGGTCCTGGCCGCAGAGGCTCTGAATGCGCTGGCGGGATTCGACTTCGAGGCTGGCTCGATCAAGGAAGCCAGGGAGAAGTTCTATCGGGCACTGGAACTGGGCGGGGCCAGCGCCGAGCTGCGTGGCCGCACCGAGCAGAACCTGGGAATTCTGGCCAACATCCAGGGCAATCTGGCGGAGGCCCTGGCTCACTACCAGCGCTCACTGGGCGCCTTCGAGAGCATCGCCGACGACCGCGGCTGCGCCATCGCCTACCATAACCTGGGTATGGTGAGCGCCGACCGCGAGCTGTGGGACGACGCCGACCAGTACTTCCGCCGCAGCCTACAGATCGCGGAACTGATCGGCGACGTCCATCTCCAGGGGCTCGGTCTCCTGAATCACGCCGAAGTCCTCCTCGCCCGTCAGCGCTACGAGCACGCCCGGCAAAACGCCGAGACCGCGCTCGCGATCTTCGACCGGCTGGGGTCCCGGCTGGACAAGGCCGATGCATATAAGGTGATCGGGCGGGTGTACCGCGAGACCGGGCGCCATGCGCTGGCTGAGGCCCGCCTCCGTTCCGCCGTCGAGCTGGCGGTGAACACCGGGTCGGTGCTGAGTGAGGCCGAAGCCTCCCGGGAGCTGGCGATCCTGTATCAAGGGATGGGTCGCAACCAGGACGCGCTGCGGCTGCTCAACACCGCGCACCGGCTATTCGGCCGGCTCGATGCGAGGGTGGACCTGGTGGATGTCTCCACCAAGGTCACTCGGCTGGAGGATACCTATTTCGCGCTGGTCCGGAACTGGGGTCAGTCGATCGAGTCGTCGGATACCTATACCTTCGGTCACTGCGAGCGGGTCGCTGCCTACGCTCTCGCCGTTGCGCAGCAGCTGGGACTGGGCGAGGAGCAGCAGACCACCATCCGGATCGGTGCCTATCTGCACGACCTGGGCAAGGTGCGGGTGCCGCACGAGATCCTGAATAAGCCGACGAGGCTCACCCCGGAGGAGTTCCGGATCATTCAAATGCACCCGGTGTGGGGCATCGAACTGCTAGCCACAGTGGACTTCCCCTGGGACATCAAGCCAATCATCCGCTGGCACCACGAGCGTTACGACGGCACCGGCTATCCCGACCGGCTCAAGGGCGACGAGATCCCGTTGAACGCCCAGATCATCTGCATTGTGGACGTGTACGATGCCCTTACCACGACCCGCAGCTACCGTCCTGCACTCTCGCATGACGAGGCGATCAAGGAGATCGCGGCCAGCCGCAGCTGGTGGCGGGCCGATGTCTATGAGGCGTTCAACCGGGTGTCGCGGACCCTGCCCGGGCTGGCTCAAGGGGGCGCTGCAGCGGCCTGACTCAAACACCTCCCGCCGGCTATCGGTCTCGCACTCTCGGATCCACCAGCCCTTGATGTTCCGCCCGACCAAGCCTTCATTGGGGCCACCCTGATTAGCTGAGACTCCTTCCTTATATAGGGCCCGCGATGACCCCAATTCGCCGTGGCTGCCTGCTCGGTCTCCTGATCTGCTCGTTGGCTCTGCTCGGGGCGTGCGGAGGGGGTGAGCCCAGCTGTCCCGACTGCGAGCGGGTGGTCATCGCGGCGGTGAGCGAGCCCAGCACGCTGGTGCCGCCGCTGATCTATGAGACG
>DASRIN010000124.1:0-2363 GCA_035649975.1 Gemmatimonadales bacterium | reverse complement strand
CGTCCGCCTGTCGCAGCTGCGTGGCGTACTGCGGAGGCAGCGCGCCGAGCCAGCGCATGAACTCGCCCACTGTCAGCTCGCCATCCTTGAACGTCGTCAACTTCCGGTTCGAATGGCGGGCCTCGTCCGGATCTTCGGCCGCTGCGCGCATGGCCCCGGCGGCACCCTTGTCGACTTTGATCTCGTTCAGAATTGCCAGGCTGTCCATGTAGATCGAATCGAGGCGGCTGCCGGCGCTCTGAACCAGATAGTTCCGGAGCCGGTCGCGGACCGCGTCAGCGCTGGGCCGCTTGATGATGTGGTAGCCGAATGGCGTCTCCACCACTCCGCTCGTGGCACCCGGGGCCAGGGACCAACCCGCGCTATCGAAGGCTGGCACAAACCGGCCGCGCGGACTGGGCGGCAGGAACCCCTTATCCGCCTTGCTCCCCGGATCCTCCGAGACCTGGGACGCCACCTGCCCGAAATCGGCCCCGCCCCGGATCCGTACCAGGGTTCCCTCCGCCTTTTTGCGGGCGACGTTGCGCACCTCGGGGACGGCGTTCGGCTGGACCCGGTAGAGAATGTGCTGGAGAACTCGCACATCATTGCCCCGATACACGCTGTCGGCCGCATTGTCGGGCAGCTGCGACCGGCGAGCCATCAGGGTATCGTGCCAATGACTTCCCTTGATTTCGGCGATCTGAGGCCATACGGCCTGCGCTATGCTAGCGGAATCGCGGGGCAGCTTGCCGTTGGCCAGCGCCTGCGCGAATAGCGTGTAGTCGATCCAGACGTTGGCCACGAAGTTCGCCGCTTCGCGGTTGGGGCGAACCCCCTTCCCGCTATTCATTACTTGCGCCAGCCGATCGGGTGTCAGCCGCTGCCCGCTGGCCTCCGCGGCCACGTCCGCGTGCGCGGAAAAGAGGTCGCGGAAATCGGAGCAGGCGGTGAGGGTGGCGGCCAGAAGGAGAGCTGTAACAACCGCGAGACGACGACGCATTCGAACTCCGTGTAAGTGGTACAGTCTAAGGTCTAGAGTCTAGGGTCTAGCCTATCTTTACGACGCTTTCCGCAACGCACGCACCAACGCCGGCACCATCGGCTCGCCGCCGAGCCGTTCCAGCCGCAAAGACAGCGGCACAGTGCGGCGCACCTCGGCGGCGAGCTGGACGTCATCGAGCGCGGAGGTCAGCCCGGCCAACCGGGGCGTGGTGCCCGGCCGGAAGGTGAGCCGTGCCTCCTCGCCTCGCACCAGCACGTTCTGCAAGCCGAGAGCCGCTCCCATGACACGGAGCCGCGCTACGTCGAGCAGCGTCTCAGCCATGTCGGGTAGCGGCCCAAACCGCTCGCGCAGTTCGTCGCGGAGCCCATCAATTTCACCGGATGTCGCGGCCCGCGCCAGTCGCCGATATAGATCCAGCTTGACATCATCGTCCGGGATGTACCCGTCCGGCAGATGGGCCGGCCGGTCGAGCACCACCTCGGGTGGAGGCGGCTGCTCGGCGACGCCCTGACCCCGCAGCGAGCGAACCGTCTCTTCCAGCCATCGGAGATAGAGGTCGAAGCCAACCGCTTGAGCGTGGCCGGACTGCTCGGCCCCTAACAGGTTACCCGCACCCCGGATCTCCAGGTCCTTGAGGGCAATCCGGTATCCTGCCCCCAGTTCGGTATGATGCTCCAGGACCCGCAGTCGTTCCTCGGCCACGGCGTCGATCGAATCCGGCACCAGGAGATAGCAATACGCGCGGCGGTGGCTCCGGCCTACCCGACCGCGCAACTGGTAGAGCTGGGCCAGGCCGAACCGATGGGCGTCGTGCACCACCATGGTGTTCGCGTTGGGCACGTCGAGCCCGGATTCCACGATCATGGTCGAGACCAGAATGTCCACCTCGCCCGCCACGAAGCAGCGCATGACTTCTTCCAGCTGTTCGGCCGGCATCTGGCCGTGGGCAACTCCGATACGGGCGCGGGGAGCCAGCGACCGAACCTTCGCGGCGACGGTGTCGATCGTCTCGATCCGGTTGTGCACCACGAAAACCTGGCCTCCCCGGTCGATCTCCCGGGCGAACGCCTCCTCCAAGAGGGCATCGTCCCACGGCTCCACGAAGGTGAGAATGGGAGAGCGGTCGCGAGGCGGTGTCTCGATAAGCGTCAGGTCCCGCAGGCCAGCCAACGACAAGTGCAGGGTGCGCGGGATCGGAGTCGCGGTCAGCGTCAGCACGTCAACGGCCAGACGAAGTGCTTTGAGCCGTTCCTTGTGCCGCACCCCGAATCGGTGCTCCTCGTCTACCACCAGCAGGCCGAGATCGTGGAAGACCACGTCCTTCGAGAGGAGCCGGTGGGTTCCAATCACCACATCGATCTGGCCCTGGGCCAATCGC
>DASRIN010000123.1:0-7482 GCA_035649975.1 Gemmatimonadales bacterium | reverse complement strand
CCCGAAATCGCGCTGTTGAGGAGCCCGGTGCCCTGCGTCCGCTCTCATGCTACAGGGCGTCGGCTCAGCTGTATCGGATCGCAGCCTTAGAGCAGATGAGAGGAAGCTCTGCCCATGACTAGAACGGACACGGAACTGACGATCGAAGAGTTGCTGGAGCAGCGCACCCAGTACGAGGAGTGGCTTGCCAAGCTCGACGCCTCGGGAGACAAGGCGCCTCCCGCGGTGCGGCAGCGGGTTCGCGGTGATTACGAGGCCCGTCTGCAGCAGGTGCTGGAGCAGCTGCGGGGGCGCGGCACCGCGATCAGCGAAGAGCTCGAGCGACACCATGCGTCGCAGGCCGAGCTGGATCGGGAGCGCCGGGCAGCGGAGGAAGCGCTCGCCGAAGCCGAGGTGCGGCACTCCGTCGGTGAATACACCGAGGACGAATGGCGCCGGATCAGCGAGGAGAGCCGGCGTGAAATCGATCAGCTCCGCAGCAAGCTGCGTGGTATTGGGGCGGAGATCACCCGGTTGACCCAGATCCAGTCGGTGGTGACTTCACCCCGGGCCGGGGCTTCGGCACCCCCCTCACCACCGCCGCCGCGCCCCAGCCGGCCAGAGGTGGTCGAACAGGCTCCGCTGGTCACCAACATCGCGGAGGAGCCGGTCGAGTCCACCAATCGCTTTGCCCCCAAGCCCCAGGCTCCCGAGCCGGCCCCGGTAGACGAGCTGGCCTTCCTCAAGTCCGTGGGGCCTGAGGAGGAGGCCAGACCGATTGGCCGGCGGGTCAGCAACCCGGGCATGCAGGCACCGGCGGTGCAGACCGCCATGCCATCTGTCGGCAAGGCCGCGGCCGGAGTCGCCAAGACGCTCAAGTGCGGCGAATGCGGAACCCTCAACCGGCCAACCGAATGGTACTGCGAGCGGTGCGGAGCCGAACTGGCGGGGATCTAAAAAACGGGAACCAAGAACGTGACCGTTAAGCGGTGAGCGGGACGCTTCGGTGAAGGGCGAGCTCCACGTTCCAACGGCTGCGAGGCTAACAGCTTATGGCATCGGTCTCGAGTTATTCCTCGGGGTTGCCCCCTGAATACAGCCAAGGGGCGTCGACATTCATCGGCGCCCCTTCTCACAACCGGATCTCTCACCGATCTACCGCTTACTGCTCACGCTCCTATTTCTTGCCCGCGACCAGCTTGGCCAGCCGGCTCTTCTGCCGGGCTGCCGCATTCTTGTGAATGATGTTCCTCTGGCCCGATCGATCGAGCAACTTGACCGCATCGGCGTACGCGGACTGGGCCTCGGCGGCGGTGGTAGCCGACCGCACCTTCTTGAGAGCGGTACGTAACTGACTCCGCTGAGTTCGGTTCAGGGAAGCCCGGGTCCGGGCTTGGCGCATGCGTTTGGCGGCGGATCGAATTCGGGGCACGGCAACCTCGATCAAGTGTTGAATCGGTCCGGATCGGCTCCGGATTCGCAAGCGCGAAAACATAGGCCGCTGAGCTTGCAAAATCAAGCAGGAGACTGCTTTGACTTTGCCCGGAGGGCCGGTGTAACCTTCGTCGCCCCAAGCCCCGGACGGCTACCTGGATCAACAACTCGGCGACTTCGTGCTCGCCCTTCCCATGCTGATCTTTGCCATGGTAGCCCACGAATATGCCCACGCGGTCACCGCTCTCCGGCAAGGAGACGACACGGCATACATGCTGGGCCGAGTGACGCTCAATCCGCTTCCGCACATCGACCCCTGGATGAGCATCCTGCTGCCGGCGCTGCTCTGGTTCGGTACCGGAGGGAGATTCACCTTCGGAGGCGCCAAACCGGTGCCGGTGAATCCCAGAAAGTACCGCAACTATCGCAAGGGAGACATTCTCGTATCTGCTGCCGGGGTGACTACCAATCTCATTCTCGCGCTGGTGTGGTCGGTGGTATTCGTGCTGCTCGGCATGCTGGGGCGCAGCGCGACCGGATTGACTCCCGTCCTCGACACGGCGCAGCGAATGATGGTGTATGGGATCTGGCTCAACCTGATCCTGTGTTTCTTCAATCTCATTCCGGTGCCTCCGCTGGACGGCTCGCACTTGCTCTATCACGTGCTGCCTCCCCGAGCAGGAAACTGGTACCGGGGCCTGCAGCGCTTCGGGTATCTGCCGATATTCGCCTTGATGTTCCTGTTTCGTCCGGTGATGGCGTTTCTGCTTACCCCGGCGTACAAAGGAATGGGGTTCTTGCTGCATCTCATCCTCCCGTTCAGCGTAGGTGACGGATGGAACATCTTTCAGTCCTGACCGCACCGGTGGAGGCACCCACCACGGCACTTGGCGGCGCGCCGGGGTTCGTGGTCGAGCTGGACGCGTTTTCCGGCCCGCTCGACCTGCTGCTGCACCTGCTGCGGGAAGAACAGCTGGAGATCGCCGACATACCGATCGCCCGGATCGCGGATCAATTCCTCAGCGCCATCCATGAGCTGGGTCTCAACCAGGCCGCCGATTACCTCGACATGGCCAGCCGCCTGGTTCGACTCAAGACCCAGATGCTCCTTCCCCGCAGGCCGGAGGAGGACGGCTGGGAGGATCCCCGAGCCGAGCTGGTGCGCCGCTTGCTCGAATACCAGCAGATTCGGGAAGTCGCCGTGTGGATGGGACGCGCAGCGGAGCTTCGGGCGGAGCAGCATGCCCGCGGCTATCTGCCCCCTCCGCCCGAAGTTCCTCCTCCTCCGCTGAAGCTCGATATCATCGAGCTGTTCGGGGCGGTCGAGCGGGTACTGGCCAACATTCCTTTTCCAGTCCTGCACCGGGTGGTGGCCCGGCCACTGGATGTCGAGACGGCAACCCGCAGGATCGAGGAGTTGCTGGCCGGCCAGGAGCAGATCCGCTGGCTGGACGCGCTGGGGTCGCGGCCGACGATCGTCGACGTGCTTTCCACTCTCCTTGCCTTGCTGGAGCTTGCCAAGCGGGGTGCCCTGCGCCTGGTCCAGCCCACACCTTTTTCACCCATGGTGATCGCCCGTGACTCCGCTCGCTCAGCTGGTTGAAGCCGCGCTCTTCTCGGCCTCGCGTCCCCTCACGGCCGAAGAGCTGTCGACCCTCGCTGCCGATGTCAACGCTGCCGATGTCCGGCTGGCCCTGGAGCAGCTCCGGGAACACTACGATTTCAACCAGCACGGGATCGAGCTGGTTGAGCTGGCCGGGGGATATCAGATCCTGACCCGGGCCGTGCACGCGGCCGCGTTGGAGCGAGCCCAATTCTCGGTGCGCGCCCCCAAGCTCAGCGCCGCAACGCTGGAGACGCTGGCGGTGATTGCCTACCGGCAGCCGGTAGGCCGGGTCGAGATCGAGGAAATCCGTGGTGTCTCGGTCGGGGGGGTCTTGCGGTCGCTGCAGGAACGGGGACTCATAGAGGTGGTGGGCCGGAGCGAGGCGTTGGGTCGCCCGCTGTTGTACGGCACGACGCCCCTCTTTCTCGAGCTCCTCGGTATGCGGGACCTGGCCGACCTGCCCAAGGCGGAGGAGTTGACCATCGCACTTCGGCCCCATCGCGCAGTGGCGGAGGGGATGGATGATGCTGCGGCTTACGTCGAGGCGGAATCGTGAGTGAAATGCGACTCCAGCGCGCGCTGGCCCGCGCCGGGGTCGCCTCCCGCCGAGCGGCGGAGAAGCTGATCGAGGACGGCCGGGTCCGGGTGGATGGGAAGACTGCCACGCTGGGCATGAAGGTGGACCCGGACCGGCAAAAAATTACGGTGGGGAATCGCGCGGTCAAAATCCGGGAGCGTCGCTGGCTGGCGTTCCACAAGCCGCTCGGGGTGGTGACATCGGCAGACGACGAGGAGGGCCGGCGAACCGTCTTCGATTTCATCCCCGATTCCACCGCCCTGACCTATGTAGGCCGTCTCGACGTGATGACCACCGGACTGCTCCTGCTCACCACTGATGGTGAGGCGGTGCACCGGCTGACTCATCCGCGGTACCGGATTCCCCGGCGCTACACCGCCCTGGTGCACGGCCGTCCCCCGGCGGAGATCGCGAAGGCGGTGCACGAGCGGATCGTTATTGACGGGAGACCGGTGCTGCCCAGCGAGGTCAAAGTACGTCCGGGAAAGGAGGGCCGAAGCATCGTGGACCTCACCTTGAACGAGGGACGCAACCGGGTGGTGCGCCGCTGGTGCGAGGCGCTGGGTCTGCGGGTCGACCGGCTGGCGCGGCTCTCCTATGGGCCGGTGCGCCTGGGCGACCTGCCGCCGGGTCGGTCTCGGCCCCTCACTCCGCGGGAGGAGGCAGCGCTGTACCAGGCAATCGGTCTCGATCCGGAACGCCCTGAAACCGATACTCGAAGCCGGGCGTCGGGAAAGCCATCGCGAGGAGCCACCCTGGAATGAGTGTCCCCAAGCTGTCGAAGAAACCCGCGGAGCTATTGCCGGTTCCCCGGATCTTGAAGGAAGTGTCGCGCCGGATCGTGGGGCAGGACGCCATGGTGGAGCGTCTGCTCGTCGGCCTGCTGACCGGCGGTCACATCTTGCTGGAAGGGGTGCCGGGGCTGGCGAAGACGCTGGCGGTCCGGACCCTGGCGGAGATCATCCGGGCCTCATTTTCGCGCATCCAGTTCACGCCCGATCTGCTGCCCGCGGACGTGATCGGGACGATGGTCTTCAACCAGAAGACTCAGGACTTTCACGTCAAGAAAGGGCCTTTGTTCGCCCAGATCATCCTGGCCGACGAGATCAACCGGGCTCCCGCCAAGGTTCAAGCAGCGCTGCTCGAGGCCATGCAGGAGCATCAGGTCACGATCGGGGGGAACACCTATCCGCTGGAGGAGCCGTTCCTGGTCCTGGCCACGCAGAATCCGATCGAAAGTGAAGGGACCTATCCGCTTCCTGAGGCGCAGCTGGATCGCTTCATGCTCAAGGTTCGGGTCGGCTACCCCAGCCGGGACGAGGAGAAGGAAGTTCTGCTCCGCATGAGTGGCGGCAAGGAGATCCCGGTCGAGCGGCTGCTTGATCCCCAGGCCATCCTGTCAGCTCGACGCGAGATCGCCAATCTGTACATGGATCAGAAGGTGGTGGACTACATCGTCGATCTGGTCCGCGCCACTCGCGACCCCGGTCTCGTAGGCCTGACCGATCTTCGACCCCTGGTCGCCTTCGGCGGATCGCCTCGCGCCTCGATCGCCCTGGCCCAAGCCGCGCGGGCCCATGCCTTCCTGCGGGAGCGCGCCTACGTGGTGCCCGAGGACGTTCGGGCGCTTGCTCCCGACGTGCTTCGCCACCGCATCGTCCTCACCTTCGAGGCTGAAGCCGAAGACGTCACGACCGATGAGGTAGTGACGCGGGTCCTGGGTGCGGTGAAGGTGCCGTGATAAAGGTCAGACACTTCCCACATGTCCGCCGTTAGTCCTGAGATCCTCAAACAGGTCAAATCCATCGAGCTACGAACCCGGGGCCTGGTAGGGTCGCTGTTTGCCGGGGAGTACCGCTCGGTGTTCCGGGGGCAGGGGATGGAGTTCGCCGAAGTGCGCGCCTATGAGCACGGTGACGATTTCCGCTCGATCGACTGGAACGTCTCGGCTCGGCTGGCCAGTCCCTACGTGAAGACCTTTACCGAAGAGCGCGAGCTCACCCTGATGCTGGTTGTGGATCAGTCCGGATCCACCCGGTTTGGCGAGCCGCTGACCAAGGCGGGACTGGCGGTGGAGGTAGGGGCGGTGCTGGCGCTCGCGGCCGCGTATCACAACGACCGGGTGGGCGCGCTGCTGTTCTCCGACGCGGTCGAGCGGGTCATCCCTCCCCGGAAGGGCAGGCGGCACGCGCTGCGGGTGATCCGCGATCTGGTGGCCTTTCAGCCGGCCGGCCGGCGAACCAATCTGGGAGCAAGCCTCTCCTACGCCAGCCGGCTGCTTCGGCATCGGAGCATCGTCGTGGTGCTCTCTGACTTCATCGCCGAAGGATGGGAGAAGCCGCTCCGACGGTTGGGCGCTCGCCATGAAGTAGTGGCCATCACGATCGACGAGCCCCGAGAGCACGATCTGCCGGACTCAGGATGGATCGAGATCATGGATGCCGAGTCGGGTCGCCGAGCGCTGGTCGACACCGGCAGCCGCGAGGTCCGCCTGCGGGTAGCGCAGCTGGCCCAGCGTCGGCATGAGGAGCGCGCCCGGGCGCTGGCGGCGTCCGGTGCCGATCACGTCCGGCTGGAGACCGGAACGGATTATGCAATTCCGCTCCGCCGGGCTTTTGCCCTGCGAGCCCGCCGTCTCCACCGCTGATGCACCCGTTATTGCTGGTCGCCCTTCTGCAGGCCGCTCCTCCCACCGTTGGCGATACTATCTGGCTGGAGCGTACGGTCGCGTTGCCCGTCGGGCACGTGGTCCGCGCAGCGGACTGGGATCCGACGGATCCGGTGGAGCTGCTCGGCCGGCCTCAGGTCATCGTCAAGGGAGACTCGGCGCAGATCCGCTATTCCGTGGTCGTGTGGATGCCGGGTCCGCTGTCGATCGAGGTCCCGGGGCCACTCCTGCTTGGGTCGGGCGGCAGCGTTGACTCGCTCCCGGGCCAACCGATGCGGCTCGTAGTCAGGAGCGTCCTTCCAGATCTTCCCGGCGACTCACTGCCGCCGCCACAGCCCCGCGCCTCCCTGGTGCCTCGCCGGGAGGTAAGCCTTTTCCCGCTGCTTCTGCTGGGCTCGCTCGCTCTCCTGCTCCTGGTGCCGCTGCATCTCTGGTGGAACCGCCGGGGGCCGGCGATGCTGCCGCCGCCTCCCTTGTCCAATCTGCCGGACCCTCCTCTGACGCGCTGGGCGGACGATGGTGAATACCGGGCCGTTGCCAATCTTGCCGCTGCCCGGCTGCGGGTGGCCATCGCCCAGCGGGTGCCGAGTGCTCATCCCGGACTGGACACCGACCGGCTGTTGGCTGAATTGGCGGCGGTGCGTCCCGACTGGCCTCTGGAGGAGCTCGGCCAGGTGCTGAGTGCCCTGGACGATGCCCGTTTCGGATTCACCGGCTCACCCCAGGCTCTCGCATTGTCGCAGTCCACACTTCAGCTCCGCGATCGTTTGCTGCGGGAGGCGGCATGAGCTTCGCTCGGCCCTGGCTGCTCCTCCTGCTGCTGGCATTACCGGCCTGGTGGTGGCTGCGCCGGCGAAGCGCGGTTCCGGCGGCGCGCTACAGCGATGTGAGCTTGCCGGCGCAGGCCAGCCGGCGGCGCTGGTGGGTGCGGCTGCCACCAGTGCTGCGCGGATTCACCATCGCTGTTCTGGTGATCGCCGCGGCTGGTCCCCGGATCGGCGGTGACACGGTGGAGATCAAACAGGAAGGCATCGCCATCGTCATTACCATCGATATCTCCAGCAGCATGCTGGCCGAGGATTTCGCGCCCTCCAACCGGCTCGAGGTGGCCAAGCGCCAGGCCGTCGGCTTCATTCGCGGCCGTAGTGCTGACCGCATCGGTCTTGTGGCGTTTGCCGGGGAGGCGCTCACTCAAGTGCCGGTGACGCTCGATTACCC
>DASRIN010000122.1:0-2586 GCA_035649975.1 Gemmatimonadales bacterium | reverse complement strand
CACCCGCTCGGTCAGCGGCCCGCCGGAGAGCCGCGTGGCAGTTGGAGTCTACCAACACTACGGCTACGAAAACCTGGCCACCTTCAAGTTCGGCGGCCAGAGCGTGAGCGCGGCCCTGATGTTCCAGCGGGCGCTCGGCAGCAGAAGTTGGCTCAACCTGAGCACGCATGCAGAGGGCATCCTGCTCGGCGGTATCTCCTCGGACCAGGGGTTCTATTGGCGGCGGGACTATGACCTGGGGCCTGGAGTAGGGACCCGGATCGGCGCGGCCTTGGTTCGGGATGGACGCGAGTGGCTCCGCTTCGATGGCCGGCTCTGGTGGCTGCACAGCGTCCACGGGAGCGATGGCAACCATCTGGCCTCCTCCCTGCGCCTTGCGGCTTCACTCCCGCTGATGAGCGGCATTGGCGCGGGCGGGGACATGACCGTTACCACTCGACATAGTGTGTATCCCGACGGGCCGGCCGTGACCCGCCGAGTGCAGCAGCTGCGTGCCTATCTCACCTGGGCTCCATAGTAGAGCTCAGTAGACCCTTGCGGCGGCGCCTGGGCCGTTGCAAACACGTATCTACCCAACGATTTTTTGGCCGAACCGCGCGGCAGGCAACCTGGGCTCCTGCCGAGCACTGGCGGGAGTTCACAGCGATGCAGCAGAACATTGTCATAGTGGACGACGAGGCGGTGACCCGCCGGTTCGTCGAGCGATCACTGTCGCAGCAAGGGTACCGCGTCATGACCGCCAACGATGGGGAGCAGGCCCTGGAGCTGCTCCGCATGACCCGGCGCAAAGTGGCGTTGGTAATCACCGATTTGGTCATGCCGGGAATGGGCGGACACGCCTTTGCTTTGGAGGTCGCCCGACTGCCTTCCCCCCCTCCAGTGCTCTACATCTCGGCCTACGA
The DNA here is from genome assembly GCA_035649975.1 of Gemmatimonadales bacterium. Lineage (GTDB taxonomy): Bacteria > Gemmatimonadota > Gemmatimonadetes > Gemmatimonadales > GWC2-71-9 > CAVVWJ01. The sequence goes on along the minus strand of DASRIN010000122.1, from coordinate 1,684 downwards.
GAAGCCCCAGGGGGATATGGCGAAGCGGTTTCTGCAGAAACCGTTCACGATAGACGAGCTGGTGGGAGCGGTGCGGGCGCTGACCTCGCCGGCCCAGCGAGTTGGCTCGTAGGGCCCTTAGCTCAGTCGGTTAGAGCAGCGGACTCATAATCCGTAGGTCCTGGGTTCGAATCCAAGAGGGCCCACTCAGCTACGGCAGAATTGTAGAACTCGGGCCTGCACCCTGTATCACCCACTCAATTCCCCAGGAACCCCTCCTGCCGCTCCACCCCCCGCTTGACCGCAGGGTTTTCCGGGTGAAAGCTCAGGCGTGACGGCTTCCGTCGTTGTCGCCGACCGCCGAGGACAGGGTCCCTGGCCCAGGCTCCCGCTGGGCGAGTGGCGGGACACCCAGAGCACTCTGCATCGCTGGGTCCAGATGGTAGGGAAGACCCGCCTGGCCCTCGCCCCCCCGGTCAATCACTGGTGGCACGTCGCCCTGTATCTGACCGCCCGGGGGCTGAGTACCTCGCCTATGCCCTCCGGTAGCCGTACGGTCGAGGTGGAGCTCGACTTCGTCGATCACAACCTGCTGGTCCGGACCGGCGACGGCTCCACCCGGGCCATGGCCCTGGTCCCGAGATCGGTAGCGGATTTCTACCGGGAATACCGGGCGCTGCTCGACACCCTCGGAGTTCAGGCGCGGCTCTGGCCGGTGCCCGCGGAGATGGCGGACAGACTCCCGTTTCCCGAGGATCAGGAGCACCGGTCCTATGACCCGGAGTATGCTGCCCGCTGCTGGAAGGTCCTGGCCCAGGGTGCGCGGGTGCTGCAGCAATTTCGCGGTCGCTTCCTCGGCAAGTGCAGCCCCGTCCACTTCTTCTGGGGCGGGTTCGACCTGGCCTGCACCCGGTTTTCCGGCCGCCCCGCGCCGCCGCATCCCGGCGGAATCCCTAATCTTCCGGATCGAATCACCCGGGAAGCCTACTCCCACGAATGCATCAGCGCCGGCTGGTGGCCGGGAGATCCCCGATTCCCCGAGCCGGGGTTCTATTCCTATAGTTACCCTCAACCTGCAGGCTTCTCCCAGGCTAGGGTGCGGCCGGCGGAAGCCTATTACCATCAGGAGTTGGGGGAGTTCATCCTGCCTTACGAAGCAGTGCGCACTAGCAACCGTCCCGATGAGCTCCTCCTGCAATTCTTCCAGTCTACGTATGAGGCCGGAGCCGAGCTCGGCGGCTGGGACCGCCGAGCACTCGAGCGCGACGGCAGGGAATGATCCAGATGCAGTGCTTACACCTCGACCAGATACGTCCAGTAAGGCCGACCACCCCCGATGGGTGTGAGGAATGCCTGAAGACCGGATCCTGGTGGGTCCACCTTCGGCTCTGTCTCTCCTGCGGCCATGTGGGCTGCTGTGACTCTTCCCCAAACAAGCATGCAACCAAGCATTTCCACCGCACCCGCCATCCGATCGTCAGAAGCTTCGAGCCGGGCGAGGACTGGGCCTGGTGCTATGTCGACCAGATCATGCTGGAGCCCGCTCCTCGAGTGGGATAGACGCTGAGTTGTCCGGGAGGCAAGCGTGTCTGCCGTCACTTCAGAAATGACGAGCCCGAGCTAGTTTGACCTCGCCGAGGCCGCCGGCCCCGAGCCGTTCACCCGAAGTCCTGTAAATACGATCGATCCGCCTCTTGGCGTTTTA
>DASRIN010000121.1:0-3246 GCA_035649975.1 Gemmatimonadales bacterium | reverse complement strand
ATACCAAGAAGTATCTGGATGACTACGCCAGGGGATCCCCTCCCATCCGCGTTGCACTATCGGTCGCCGACGTTTCTACCGGCGAGCTGAGCGTGATCAGTGGGGGGGTCTCCACCGTGGACGGCCTGATGGCTGCCACAGCGGCGGCACCGCTCTTTCCTCCGGTGCGCTCGAGGGGCAGGCTGTACATGGACGCCGCCAACGTCGCCAATCAGACCACCGAAGCACTCATGAACTACCTGCGCTTCCGGGTGCATCCGGAGGCGACAGCGATCCATGTCTACAGCGTCGCCTCGCTGCCGCTCAGCCGGGGAGAGCTGGACCCCCCATCGGCGCCGGCAAAGAAGGGAGACCACACCGCCGAGGCCGCCGAGCGCACCGAGCTGGTGAAGGTGATCGGCCGAGCCATGCAGATTCAGCGCTTGAGAGACGCCCATCTGGATCAGAAACTGGTGAACGTGCTCAGTCGGGTCCTGCCTCCGGGCAACGTCCAGGTCAAGAGCGGCGACGACATCTTTCTTCGAGCCTGGGCATACCCGATCGAGCCGGACGAGAATCTCCATACGGCGAAGCGGTTCTTCGAGGCGTCGAATGCTCAGGCGCGGCGACAGGTGATTGCGGAAACTGTGGCCGACGGCTGCCGAGCCGCGCTACAGACCATGCTGGCCCATCAGATTCGAGCAACGGCGCGGACGGCGGCAGGAGATCAGGTCCAAGTCGGGCGGGATGAGAAGCGTACCATCTGGTGTGGAAAGGTGATTGCGGATCACAATCGGGCCAAGAACCCTCCCGAGACTCGCACCTTTCCCGGGAGTGCGCCTCCCCTTATCCCAGGTGAGCCGCGGACGCCCGGATTGGTCGAGGTCTGCCGCCACTGCGCGCTGTACCGTGATGACGGGGTCACGTTCGAACGTCGTCTCGTGGTGCTGGAGCGGAAGACGACGCCCGCCGACTGGTATCCCCGCGATCGGCTGACGGACGAGCACACCGCGTTGAGTCCGGCGGCTCGGCAAGCGGCGGAGGATCCCGGAACTTCCTCGGCAGATCCATCGAAGCAGGAGGCCAGACAGAGCTGGCAACTGGCCCGGCAGACCTGGGGCCACAGCTGGCCCCACCCCCGCGGCGGCTTGCCGGGAACCGAGCGCGCCACGGTGAGCTTCCTGTTCAGTGGCGGAGTGTTCCGCGGGGTCTACCAGATGGGGGTTCTCAACGCCCTGAATCTGGTAGGACTCCGCCCCGACGTCATCGCTGGAGCGTCGGTCGGTTCGATCACTGCCGCAATGATCGCCCGGGTGTTCCGGGAGCCTCACGAGAGTGAGCGTGTTGCCCGGATCGCGCGCCTGGCAGCGACCTATCTGGCCCTCGATCGCCTGATTCTCACCGACCGCTTTGCCGACTTCGTGCGCGGCTTCACCGTCCGGGCCGCGTCGACCCGCTTCTCACTCAACCAGGCCGATCGGGTTTTCCGGGCCTTCGACAAGCCGGTTCCTGCAGAATTTGATCGGGAGTTGCGGGCAGTGGCCGCCGGCCTCGAGCGCCTGTTCTACATCAGCCCGTTCGAGCTCAAGGATCTAGTCGAGGCGGTGCGGCGGCGGAAGTTCTCCAAGTCGCTCGGGTTGCTGGCCGATTACCTCCAGGAATGGCTCGCTCGCATGGGGGTCGGCAATCAGGTGCTGGGAGCCGAGCCGCTGAGTCTCCTGATTGCCGAGCATGTCCTCGAGGGGTTGCCTGGCTATGACATCGAGCAGCCGGGGGCCGTCCCCTTCGATGTCTTCACCGAGGACGGTATCTACTTCCTGGCCACTGCCACCAATCTCACCCGTGGTCGGCTCGAGATCCTGGGAGATCCATCATGTGACCGGTCCCACGCCCAAAAGCCGGTCTTGATGGACGCACTTCTGGCAAGTAGCGCGTTCCCCGGTGTCTTCCGGCCTCGTTGGTCCTGGGAGATCATGCCCGCGGCCGAGACCGCAGACCAGTACATCGATGGCGGCGTCACCGACAATCTGCCGCTGGATGCCGTCGCCCAGTTTCTGAATCGAGCTGCGATGGCCGATGTGGTGAGTGCCCGGCCGGTCGATGGTTCGGTGCCCCATCTACTGCTCTGCGCCTCGCTCGAGCCCCGGCTCGCCATCCTTGACGAGGCAGAACAGCATGCGCTGAGGTTCAACTGGCCCGGGCTGTGGCGTCGTGCCGGCCAACTGGGTTACAACAAGAAGATCGACCTGTACGCCAAGATCCAGCTCTCGATCCGCCAGGCAGTCGGAAGGAAGTCGAGGCCCAAGCCGCAGTGGAACCCGCTCGACCTCGAGGTGGTTGCGATCAAGCCGGCGTGGCTCTGCAATACCTTCGCGTTTCATCCCATGCTCAACTTCCGCCGCCGCCGTCAGGCCCAGAGCATTGCTCACGGATGCGCCTCCACTCTGATGGAGCTGGCTCGTCCGATTCCGGATGATCAATCGAAGCGCTGGAAATCCGCCTGGGGCATCGACGAGAGCCGGCTTCCCGAAGCAGACGTGGCATCCCGTCCTGATCCCTACGTGCCCCTTTCAGTGGGGCCTGATGAATGCTGGTTCAGGCCTGGAGTCACCTGTCCCTTCAGCCGCACGGGGCTGGCCCGGGCCGGGCTGTACGACACCACGGCGAGGGAAGTGCAATCGATTTATACCCTCTGCGGCAAACCAGACACTCACCGGGCCACGACCTAGACCAGGCAGGCGACTATGCTCTCGCTGCTCGAGACTCTACTCACCTTCGTCGGCGTGATGCTGGTATTGGCGCTCGCGGCGCAAAGCCTGCAGGAGCTGGCCAAGGCGATGCTTGCGCTCAAGGGCCAGGCGACACTGCGCGGCCTCAAGGGCCTGGTGCATGAGGCTGTTCGATCTACCGGGCTCAATCAGTCGGGGGACGATCTGCTCAAGAGTGTCATGCGGCGGCTCCAGGGGCTGGGCCAGAATGGGGTCCGTCCCACTGCAGTCCGCCTGGACACGCTCACCGCATCGCAACTCTCCGACCTCATCCTGCACGTCGACCCTCGGGAGGTGCCGGATCTCCGGACCGCGAACCCCGATACCGGTCGAGCAGTGTTAGAGCAGGTTGCGGAGCGGGCGAGCGCCTGGTTTCCGCTCGCCATGGAGCCCGTTGCCGACCGCTACCGGCGTCGGATGAGGGGCGTTTCCCTGGTCTCCGCTGCCGCGGTCGTGCTCGCGCTCAATGCGGACGCGCTCAAGATCTTCAGGCAGGCAC
>DASRIN010000120.1:0-2443 GCA_035649975.1 Gemmatimonadales bacterium | reverse complement strand
AGCCAGGCGACGATGATCAGCCCGAGGAAGATCAGGCGTGGACGGGGATCCAGCCGGCTCAGCACGAACCCCAGGAGCAGCATCGCGGCGGGCAGCCCGGCGAGGGCGTAGCGGCCCATCAGCGACGCAAAGGTTCCCCGCAGCAAGTCGAACGCGAGTGGTCCAAGACAGGCGGCGAGCACCCACAGCCAGAGCAGCTGAAGCGGCGGTGAAAAGAGGGATCGAAGGCCGCGGCGCCACACCGCCCACGCCAGTAGCACGAACAGAGCGGCGAGAAAGCGATCCATCCAGCGGGACCCGCCCCAGATTCCTCGGCCCGCAAGCAGGTCCCAGCCCAGGAGCAGGGGAGCGCTCAACGCCTGGGTGACTGAGAGCGGCCCGTTGAGCCAGGAGCCGGTCACCCGCCAGCGGCTGAGACTCGCGGGAAGTTGGGTATACCACGGCAGCACCGCGGCAATGGTGACGAGGACGGCCGCGGCCAGATAAGAGCGGCGGAAGCGCCCAGGGTATAGCGCGAGCCAAAGCGTACCCGCGAACCACACGAAGGCAAAGAAGTAGTGAGTGAGGAAGCCTGCTGCACCGGCAACGACCCACAGCGCCAGCGTCGTGCGCCGGGCTCCGCGCTCATGCAGGCTCCACGTGAGCCAGATGAACGCGACTGCCAGAAACCAGAGCATGGCGTACATCCGCCCTTCGACCGAGTAATACAGGCTAGGTGGCGCCAGCGCATAGAGGAGCGCCGACGAGAACGCAGCCGATCGACCGCCTACTCGTTCGGCGAGCAGCCAGATCAGGGGGAAGGCTGCCAAGGCCCACAGCACCGAAAAGAGACGCAGGGCGCGGTCGGAGGTGCCGGCCCCCCGCGTCCACAGGTTCAGCAGCAAGTAGTAGAGTGGCGGGCTCGTGTCTGAGAGCTGGACGGCCCGGATGACGCGGCGAGCGCCGGCCAACGGGTTCTCATGCTCCAGGTACCGAGCGTACCTGGCTGGCGGCTGAGCCTCGCGCTCCTCGACGAAGTCGCCCTGGCTGGCGTCAGCGTCGGCAGCGGGATGCTCCAAGCTGTGCCCTGTTGCCATGGCGAGCGAGAACAGTTCGTCGGCCCAGAGGTTCCGTTCGCCAGCGAGGACGAGACGCAGCACGACTGCCAGGCCGAACAGCAGAGGAGCCGAGAGCATGCGCCTCGATCGAGGACTCAAGCCATCGGCTCCGAATGAATTGGGAGATTCATTGACCGGGAAAATAGCCAGGGGAGCTCCTCGAGTGGTGGTCCTGGGAGGCGGGCTTTCGGGAGTGGCGGCGGCCTATACCCTGGCGCGTGCCGGAATCGGTGACGTCACCCTGATCGAAGCCGGTGGGACCCTTGGTGGTCTGGCCGGGAGCTTCGAGCGGGAGGGTCACTTCTACCCACTGGGGTATCATCACATCCTTCACCGCGACCGTACCCTCCTCTATTTCCTGGAATTGATCGGCGCCCTCCCCGACGTAGTGTGGCGCCGCATTCAGATGCTGTTCCATCTCGGTGGCCAGGCGTATGATCTCGCCAGCCCGAGCGGCTTCCTGCGCTTTCCCATGAGTCTCGCCGATAAAGCGCGGTTCGTGCGCCTCATGGTGAAGGCCTTTACTCAGCGTGACTGGACCGGCTGGCAGGATCGAAGTGCCGCCGACCTGGTGGATCACTACGGCAGTGCCGGTGTCCGGCAAGCGCTCTTCGAGCGGCTCAGCCGCCTGAAGTTTGACTTGCCGTGTGAGGAGGTCAGTGGCGCCTGGCTCGGTGCCCGGCTCCACTTCCGCGAAGGCTCCGCTCCACTGGGCTACATCCCTCAGGCCAACTGGACCAAGGTGCTGTGCGATGGAGTCACCGGGCTGCTCCAGGAGACTGGCATCCACATCCGACTCCGGGCGCCAGTTGCCCGGCTGCACACCAGCCAGGCGCGGGTGGTAGAAGCGGAGCTGGAGAGCGGGGAGCGCATTGCCGGTGATTTCTTCATCAGTACCGTTCCTACCCGCATCTACCTGGGGCTGGTGCCGGAGGATACCACTCCGCAGCTCAGCCGCATTCGCTACACCGCTCTGATCTCGGCCATTTGTGCAACTCGTCAGCCAGTGGTGCCGCAGGCATACTGGAACAACCTGGCGTCACTGGACCGAACGGCGGGAGCGATCTTTCTGCTCAGTGCCCTCAATCCCACCATAGGCCGGGAGGGTGATACCTGCGTCAATTTCGTGACCCACCTCCCCACATGTGACCACCCGCTCTTCCGGCTGCCGAAGGAGGAACTGATGGCCCGCTATGCCGAGGATTTTCGCGCGGTGTTCGGATTCGAGCTGCAGCCGTTCTGGACCCACATCTCCAGAGTGCCGATGTATTCGCCCGTGTTCGATCGCGGGTTCCGGAATCCGCCGATGATGAGCACATCATGGGGCAACGTGTACTTCGCCGGCA
>DASRIN010000119.1:0-2884 GCA_035649975.1 Gemmatimonadales bacterium | reverse complement strand
TGGCAAAGGTGAGATAGGGAAGCACCAGGCCGGGATAGGTGTTGATCAGCCGAAGCTAACGCAGGAGCAGATAGAGCGGAGAGACCACCGAGATCTGGGGGAACATGCCGGCGGCGAGGATGAATCCCAGGAGCGGCACCTTGCCGGAGAACTGCAGCCGGGCGAGCGCGTAGGCGCAGAGCGAGCCGATGACCACGCACAGTGCCGTGGTGGTGCCCGCTACCACCAGCGAGTTCCGGATCGGCAGCCAGAAGTTTCGTGCGGTGAAGAGTGCCCGGTAGTGGTCCAGTACCAGCTCGGTCGGAAACAGAGTCGGATTCTGAAACAGCCGGGCCTCGGGAGTGAAGGAGCCGACGATCGCCCAGTAGAATGGAAAGGCGCTGGCCAGGACCAGCACGCCAAGCGCGACGGCGGGCCACCAGTTCCGCCCGTTCACCGCCGCGCTCCGGTCAGCTCCGCGCCGAGAAACCGGATGTAGAGCAAGGCGAGGCTGAAGGTGATGAGGAAGACGATAACCGACAGCGCCGAGCCGTACCCGAACTGGAGGTTCTGCAACAGCGCGTTGAAGGTGTAGAGCGCGATCGGCTCGGTCGAGGTCCCCGGCCCCCCTCCGGTCAGGGCGTAGATCAGATCGAAGACCCGGAACGCATCCAGGGTGCGAAAGATCAGCGCCACCAGGATGGCCGGCTGGAGCAGTGGAAGCGTCACGTAGCGGAACTGGCGCCGGGCGGACGCTCCGTCGATCCGGGCCGCCTCGTACAGCGAGGCATCGATGTTCTGCAGTCCGGCCAGCAGCAGCAGGGCGACGAAGGGAGTGGTCTTCCAGACATCGGCGAGAATGACGGGCACCCAGGCCAGCTGGGGATGGATCAGCCACACCACAGGCTCGCGGACGACGCCGATCTGCATCAGTGCCGCATTGGCGATGCCGTGCTGGCCCTCGAACATGAATCGCCACAGGAGCGCGGAGACCACCGTCGGAATCGCCCAGGGCACCAGCACGGCGGCGCGAACCAGCCCGCGACCCCGGAACGCCCGATTGAGCGCCAGGGCAAACCAGAGTCCGACCAACAGCTCGAGACCGACGCTGGCCACCGCGAAAAAGGCGGTGTGCCCGAGCGCGCCCCAGAAGCGGGGCTCCCGCAGCGCGTCGGCGTAGTTGCCCAGCCCGACGAATGGTCGGCCCAGCCAGGGCATCCGAAGATCGTGCAGGTGCAGCGACTCCCAGACCGTCCAGACCAGGGGGAAGAGCGCCACGAGCATGATGGTGAGCACTGCGGGAAGCACCAGCCACCAGGCGATCCTCGCCTCCTGGCGCTCGACTCCGGAGATCGGCTCAGCGCCGGGCAACCGGTGCTCCACTGCCGAGGCCCACCCGATCGAGGAGGCGCTGCATCTCTCGCTGCGCCTGCGCCAGTGCGGCCTCCGGCCGGGTCTGCCGGGTGAGCGCGCGGTGGAGATAGATCTGCAGGATCTCGGAGAGCTGGGTGTACACCGGGGTGACGGGACGCGGCACCGCGTGGTCCACGATGCGGCGCACCGTAGCCGGCGGAATGGCCAGCCCCGAAGCCAGCTCCGGGTCGTCGTACACCCCTCGGCGGGTGGGGAACTGTCCCACCACCCGGGCCCGCTCTCGCATCTGCTCCGGCCGGGTGAGGTAGTCGACCACCGCCCACGCCGCCTCGGGATGCTCGGTCCGCCGGTTGATGGCAAGCTGGGCCCCGCCGATCGTCGCCGCGTGGGATCCGCCCGCCGCCGCCGGCAGCGGCGCGACGGCGAAGCGTCCGGCCACCTTGGATTCGGCACTGTCCTGCAGCAGCGGAACCGGATAGGGCCAGTTCCGCATGAACACGGCCTCGCCGTTCTGGAACGCGAAGCGGGTCTCCTCCTCGTGCCAGGTGAGGACGGCGGTGGGCACAACGCGCTCCTGGTAGATCTCGTCCAGCATCTCCCGCAAGGCCCGAAGCCCAGGCTCGGAGCTGAGCACCACTCGGCCGCCGTCCAGGATCCGGCCGCCGTGTGCGGTGAGATACTCGACGAAATTCACCACCAATCCTTCATACCGCCCTCCCTGCCAGACGTATCCGTACCGCAGCTTCCGCTCTTTCATGGCGCGTTGGGATATTCGCACCAGATCGTCGTAGGTCTCCGGAGGCGAGCGCATCAGGTCAGTGCGCCAGTACAGCATGCCCACATCGATGAACCAGGGCAGTGCGTAGAGGCTGTCCCGCCACTGGTTGGCCTGGATGGTGGAGGGGAAGAAGGCCGCGGTGTCGGGCCCGAACCGGTCGAGCGGCAGGATCCATCCGGCGGCGGCGAACTCCGGCGTCCAGATCACGTCCAGCTGAAGCACGTCGGGGTCGCTCGCCCCGGCGTTGAGCCACTGCACGTAGAGTTGGTGCTTCTGGTCGGCCGCGTCAGGGGTGATCCGCTGCACTACCCGGATCCCCGGGTTCGCCGCATTGAAGCGCACCAGCTGGCGAGCCAGCACTTCGGCCTCTGCGCCGAGGGAGCTGATCGGAAAGGTGACGATGATGGGGCCGTGGTCCGACTGACCGGCGCAGGCGATGAGCAGCAGCGTTGCGCAGAGTGCCGGACGCAAATCAGGCACGGTTGAGCTCGGGCAGCATCCAGCGCGAGGGGAGGTGATCCCGCGGGTTGGAAATCATCTGCTGGTATTCTGGCTCGGATCGGACGATCGCGCCAGCGTCCGAGCAGAGCCGAGTACCGCTAGATCGTTGGCGAGCTGGCCTGAGAAGCCGCTGACCTCAGGGGGACGCCGGTTCCGGATGGGGCCGAACCACTCGGCGCCAGACCTTGGCGATCAGCCAGTCCCGCGCGTTGTCCAGGATCTCGTACACGGTGGGAATTACCAACAGAGTCA
>DASRIN010000118.1:0-3471 GCA_035649975.1 Gemmatimonadales bacterium | reverse complement strand
GCTGGCGCCCTGTGTGGCGGAGAAGGCTGAGCGATTGGAGCAGTTGCGGGCGCTGCATCATGGTTTGACGATCGGGGTAGCACGGCTGGAGGAGCCGGTCCCACCGGGTGTCGACACGCTCGAGGACCTTCGACGGGCGGAAGCTCACTGGCACGCTTATCAAGGGCAGGTCTAATGACCACAGGTCCGAACTCGACCAAGTACATCTTCGTTACCGGCGGCGTCGTGTCCTCACTCGGCAAGGGCATCGCCGCCGCGTCGCTAGGGCGACTGCTGGTGGAACGCGGCCTCAGCGTCACCATGCAGAAGTTCGATCCCTATATCAACGTCGATCCTGGCACGATGTCCCCGTTCCAGCACGGAGAGGTGTTCGTCACCGATGACGGTGCCGAGACTGATCTCGATCTGGGACATTACGAGCGGTTCATCGATCGATCGCTCTCGCGCCAGAACAACGTGACCACCGGCTGGATCTATCAGACGGTGATCAACAAGGAGCGGCGCGGCGAATATCTGGGCTCCACGGTGCAGGTCATTCCCCACATTACCGACGAGATCAAGAATGCCATCCGGCGCACCGCGCCGGGGCATGATGTGGTGATTACCGAGATTGGCGGGACCGTCGGAGACATCGAGTCGCTGCCCTTCCTGGAAGCGATTCGGCAGTTCCGGCAAGAGGTCGGCCGGGACAACGCGCTCTTCATCCATCTCACTCTGGTGCCCTACATCGCCGCGGCCGGCGAGCTGAAGACCAAGCCTACTCAGCACTCGGTTCGCGATCTCATGGAAATCGGAATCCAGCCCGATATCCTGATCTGTCGCAGCGAGCAGCCCTTGGCGGTGGAGATCAAGCGAAAGATCGCGCTGTTCTGCAATGTCGACTTCGGATGTGTGATCGAGAGCCCCGACGTGAAATCGATCTATGAGATTCCGGTTCGTTTCTTCGAGCAGGGGCTGGACCGGGAGGTTTGTCAGCGGCTGCGGCTGGAGACCAGAGAACCGGATCTGCAGGGCTGGAAGCAGATGACCGAGCGGATTCTTCATCCCAGCAAGCGAGTCCGGATCGCAGTGGTGGGGAAATACACCGATCTGCGCGACGCCTACAAGTCGGTCCAGGAGGCCCTGATTCACGGTGGTATTCCCAACGACGCCAAGGTGGAGATCCAGTGGATTGCGAGCGACCAGTTCACCGATCAGGCAGCGGCCGGACGTCTGCTCAGCACCTATGACGGTCTCCTGATTCCAGGCGGGTTCGGTGAGCGGGGCATCGGAGGTATGGTGGAGGCCATCAGGTGGGCCCGGGAGAATGATCTCCCGTTCTTCGGCATCTGTCTCGGCCTCCAGGTGGCCATCATCGAGTTCGCCCGCAATGTCTGTCGCCTTCCCGACACCAACAGCACCGAGTTCGAGCCCAACTGCGAGACTCCGGTTATCTCCCTGATGCATTCCCAACGGGACGTATCTGATCTGGGAGGCACTATGCGGCTGGGGGCCTATGCCGCCCGGCTGCGCCCCGGATCCCGAGCGGCACAAGCTTATGGCGGCACCGAAATCAGCGAGCGCCACCGCCACCGCTGGGAAGTGAGCAACGCCTATCGCGACGTGCTAGCGGAGTACGGGCTTCGCTTGTCGGGCCAGTCGCCCGATGGCGGCTTGGTCGAGGTCATCGAGCTGCCCGATCACGCCTGGTTCATCGGTTGTCAGTTCCATCCTGAGCTCAAGTCGCGGCCGACGCGGCCCCATCCCCTCTTTGCGGGGTTCATCGCGGCGGCATTGCGCCGGCAGGAGACCGCTCCCGCGCGGGCGGCTGCGGAGGAGTTGGCCCGGAGCACGCGGTAATGGGTTGGTCGTTCGGACGAACCCCGTTTCTTATCGCCGGGCCTTGTGTGATCGAGCCCGGCGACCTGCTGCCCAGGGTCGCCGAAGAGCTTGCTCGTATCGAGCAGGACCTGGGTGTGCCGGTGTGTCTCAAGGCCAGCTTCGACAAGGCAAATCGGTCGCGGCTGAGTGCGAACAGGGGTCCTGGACTGGAGGAGGGACTGCGCGTTCTGGAGCAGGCTCGGAGTGCCAGTGGGCTTCCGATCCTGACCGACATTCACGAGAGCCAGCAGGCCGCCGCGGCGGCCCAGGTGGCCGATGCGCTGCAGATCCCGGCTTTCCTCTGCCGGCAAACCGACCTGCTGCTCGCAGCGGGACGAACCGGAAAGCCCGTCAACATCAAGAAGGGACAATGGCTCCAGGCCGAAGCGATGGTCGGTGCGATAGAAAAGGTGCGCACCGCGGGGACCAGCGAAGTGGCGGTCACTGAGCGGGGCACCTTCTTCGGCTACGGCGACCTCGTGGTCGACATGAGGAACTTCAGCCGGATTCGGGCCCTGACCGGCGTGCCGGTGATCTTTGACGCCACCCACGCCGTCCAGCGGCCGGGCCAGGGCGAGGGGGGCGCCAGCGGCGGCCAGCGGGAGTTTATCCCCCCGCTGCTGGCGGCCGCCGCCGCCGCGGGAGCCGATGGCTTCTTCCTGGAAACCCACCCGGATCCCGCCCTGGCTTCGAGTGATGCCGCCACTCAGTGGCCCCTGGATCGATTGGCCGATCTGATAGGGCAAACGCTCGAGATCTGGGGCCGGGCCCGAGTATGACTTCTATTGGTGCGGCGGCGGCACGGCGGATCCGCATTCTCGGCCTGGATGTGGACGGCGTCCTGACCGACAACGGCGTTTACATCGGCCCCATCGGGGGAAGCCGAGTGGAGCTTAAGCGCTTCGATATCCAGGATGGCCTGGGCCTCATTCTCCTCAAGACGGCAGGTATTCCTGTGGTGTGGATCAGTGGCCGGAACTCTGAGGCGACGGCGCTTCGGGCCGCTGAGCTGCGGGTGGAGGAGCTGGTCCAGGTGCCCGGCCCCCGCAAGGCGGCTGCGTTCGGGGAAGTCCTGACCCGACACGGCATCCAGTGGGAAGACGCTGCGTTCGTGGGAGACGATCTGGCCGACCTTCCCATTCTTCGGCGGGTTGGGCTCCCGATCGCCGTCTCCAACGCGGTTGAGGAAGTCAAGCAGGTGGCTGCGTACATCACTCGTGCGCCGGGAGGTCACGGCGCCGTTCGAGAGGTGGTCGAGGCAATTCTGCGCGGACGGGGAGAATGGTCCGCAATCCTCGAGCGCTACTTTGCGGAGCATGCCGCCGGTGCCGCGTAAGGACTCGGATCTGATCCAGGTCGGGCGACGAGTCCTCCAACTCGAGGCCTCCGAGATCTCCGCCGCGGCAACCCGGCTGGACTCGGCATTCGCCAAAGCCGTGCGCCTGCTGGCGGCCGCCAACGGACGGGTCATCGTGTCGGGAGTCGGGAAGTCCGGGCTCATCGCTCGCAAGATCGCCGCAACCTTGACGTCCACCGGTACGGCAGCGTCGTATCTGCATCCGGTTGATTCTCTGCACGGCGATCTGGGAATCGTCGGAAGGGACGATGTGG
>DASRIN010000117.1:0-3748 GCA_035649975.1 Gemmatimonadales bacterium | reverse complement strand
ATCCTTCTGCTGGGTGTGGGCCACGACGCCAATACCACCGTGCATCTCGCCGAGGTGCTGGCGCGGGTTCCCTACGCGGTGCCGAAGCACTGCACGGTGTTGGAGCAGGGGAGACCGGTGCGAGTGGACTATCAGGAGAACGACCACTGCTGCCAGCGGTTCGCGTTGGTGGACCAGTGGCTGCGGGAGCGAGGGCTCCAGCGGGAAGGTCAGGTGGGCGCGGCCCATGCGCGGCTGGTGGAGTCGCGGGACCTGGTAGCCGTGGTGCAGGAGCAGCTGGCCCGCGATCCGCTGGTCTTCCTCCATCCCTCGGAGCACGGCTGCGCCGAGTGCGACCAGGCTCGACGTTCTGTCCGCCGCGAATGATGCGCCGCACCATCGAAAAGACCTCTGCGCCTCGACGACTTCGCCAAAGCAGTCAGCTGACTGAGGAGTTGTGAGAAGGTAGCGCTCCCACCGTAGCGATCAACGTTTCGGGCGTGAATGGCTTCCGTAGAAAACCGCCGGTGAAGCCCTCGGGTGATTCGGCGTAAGCTGAATGGAGCAGGACCTGGATAGCGGGCCACTTCTGGGCGATGGTCGCCGCTAGCTCCCGCCCGCTAATGCCCGGCATCACTATGTCGCTCACCACCAGCCACACGACCTGCGGGCCGAGCTGGGTAAGCAGGGTCAGCGCTTCTGCCCCGCCAGGGGCCTCCAATACACGAAAACCCGCGTCAGTCAAAATGCGGGCCGTGATTCGGCGTACGGACTTCTCGTCCTCTACAACCAGGATGACCCGCTCTGGGGGATGCGTATCTTCGGCTGCCATGGTGGGACTCTTGGGAGTGCACCGACTCCTCTAAGTTACAAGCCAAGTGTAACGGATGGGGCACTACCGGTGAAGGCAGCATTGAAAACCGCACCGCGATCGGCGGCGCTCGCGCTTCTGGCGCTCGTGGGGAAGCTCGAGGCCCAGCAGGTTGACGGCCACGTGCGCCAGGGCGTGGCCGCGATCGAAGCGCGCGATTTACCCCAGGCCCTCCGCCACTTCGATGCGGCGCTGGCGCAGGACTCGATGCACTACGAGGCGAACTGGCGGGCGGCGCTGACGCTGGGTCTCCTGGGAGATCCGTTCCCGATGTCGAAGAAGAACGCGAAGCGGGACTCGCTATATGCCCGGGCCGAGCGCCATGCCCGACGCGCGGTGGCGGTCAACCCCGGCGACGCCGAGGGACACTTTGCCCTGGCCGCGTCGCTGGGGCGGGCCGCGCTGATGGTGGGGCCGGAGGAGAAGGTCCGCCGCGCCATCATTATCAGAGACGAGGCGCTCCGGACCCTCACCATCAATCCCCGGCACGACGGCGCCCACCACATCCTAGGCCGGTGGAACGCCGAGATCATGCGGCTCCCCCGGGTCAGCCGGTTCTTCGCCAAGCATTTCCTGGGCGCCCGGGTTTTCGACCAGGCCTCCTGGCCCAAGGCCATCGCTCATATGGAAAGGGCCGTGGCCCTGGCGCCGGGGCGGATCTTCCATCACCTGGTGCTGGCGGACATCTATCTCGACACCGACCGGGACCGGGATGCGGAGGTCCAGCTTCGGGTGGTTGACTCGCTGCCGGTCAGGGAGGCGCTGGACACCAACTACCGGCAACAGGCGGCAGATCTGCGACGACGGTTGGCTCGGCGTTAAACCGAAGCTCTGGCCCTTTTCGCGGAGCCTGTGCTGAGCGTAGCGAAGTGCTCAGGGTGACATTCCCTCCTGACCGCCTGACCGCCTATTCCTCCTCCGGTCGCCCGAACATCAGCTGAATGATCGCCCGGTCTTCCGGCTGGGCGATCAAGTGGACGTGGTCGCCCGGCTCGAGCGTGGTTCCGGGCCGAGGTGGCAGCAGGCGGTTCTGCCGCACGATCAGGGTCACCGCCGCTTCCTCGGGCAGCGGCAGCTCGTCCACCGACATCCCGGTCACCACCAGCGCTTCATCTATATAGAAGGAGAGCAACTCACCGTGGAGCGGCTGCCGGGACTCGATCGCGAGCACCGCCTGTGGCGCCGGCGGCTCTCGGCTCTGAAGCCCGAGCTTCCGGGTCACCCAGGCCACCGTCGCCCCGGGAACCAGCGCGTTCGCCACCACGATGAAGAACACCAGGTCGAACAGCCGGCCGGCTCCGGGCGCGCCGGCGAGCACCGGGAAGGTCGCCAGCACGATGGGGACCGCGCCCCGGAGTCCCACCCAGCCGATGTAGAGCACCTCACGCGGAGGGTAGCGGAAGGGAACCAGACAGAGCGCCACCACCAGTGGCCGGAGCACGAATGCGAGCAGCGCCGCGATGGTAAGGCCGACCCCGGCGACCTCGAGCAGACGGGAGGGATAGACCAGCAGGCCCAGGATCAGGAACATCCCCACCTGGCTCAGCCAAGCCAGTGCGTCGTGCACCCGGAGAAGTCCGGTACGGTAAGGGAGCGGCCCGTTGCCCAGCAGCAGTCCCGCGAGATACACCGCGAGGAACCCGCTCCCGTGCCCCAGTGTTGCCGCGCCGAAGGCAAAGAGCGCCAGCGCTAGCGTGACTACCGGATAGAGGCCGCCGGCCGCGACGCTCAGGCGGGAGAGCAGGTAGCGGCCGCCGTAGCCGATCCCGGCGCCCACCGCCGCGCCGACCACCAGCTGCACCACGACCTCCACTGGAATACGGAAGCCAGAAGCCGCACCGGGCGTGAGCAGGTTCTGGGTCAGCACGGTGGTGAGGATGACGGCCACCGGGTCGTTGATGCCGGACTCGACCTCGAGAGTGACCCCGACCCGACGCTTGAGCTGGAGCCCGCTGCCCCGAAGCACGGAGAACACGGCCGCAGCATCGGTGGAGGAGACCACGGCGCCCAGCAGCAGCGCCGAGCTCCAGGCGAGTCCCAGCCCATGAGCGACGAGGGCGACCAGGACCGCGGTCCCGGCGGCGCCGAAGGTCGCCAGGATGCCGGCCGGCGCGGCGGTCTTCCGCACCGCCGAGAGCGGAGTGTTGAGCCCGCCGTCGAAGAGGATCAGGGCCAGGGCCACCACGCCTACCCGGAAGCTGAACTGGTAGTCCTCGAAGTGGATCCGGCCGAGCCCCTCGGAGCCGGCCAGCATCCCGACCAGAATGAAGAGCAGCGCGATGGGGACCCCGATCCGCTGCGAGGCCCGGCTGAACACCACGCTGATGCCGAGCAGCAGGCCGCCGGTGGCGAGCAGGAGTGCGGTGGCGTGGGGCTCGTTCGCGATCATAGGACCATTCTACATCTCTTTACCTCTGCTTGACTCGATCGTATAACTTCAAGAAACACCCCGCTGGAGGCTCCGATGCGAACCGCGTCCGTCAGCTTGGTTCTGGCCTGGCTCCTTCCCTCCACCGTCATCGCCCAGAGCTCGGCCGCCCAAGCCCCCGCCACCAGCCGTGTCACCACCCTGCTTGGCGTGGGGAACTCGTTCGGTGGCCTCGGCGTCATGGCCGACTACAAGGCGTTCGGCAAGGGGCCAGTCTCTCTGATGCTGGCGGTCGGTTCGACCCAGGCCGCCGTTTTCAACACCCAGGGGCTCCCCAATCCGTGGACGGACGAATCGGTCGCGAAGGTTGCCGGTGCCGTCGGCTTGCGTGCCAACATGAGCCAGGGCAGGCACCAGCCGTTCCTCGAGCTTGCGGCCCTGCCGGTGGCCGCTGACATAGTGGAAATCTCCGCTGAGCGGCAGCGCCACCAACTGCTCTATGGTCTCGGGTTCCAGCTCGGCTACCGGGG
>DASRIN010000116.1:0-2645 GCA_035649975.1 Gemmatimonadales bacterium | reverse complement strand
GGCAGTGTGTCTTGGTGCCGGGAGCGAAGATTTCGCGGGCATTCACATCGACGTCCCGCCGACGGATCCCGCAGCCGACTGACAGCTCAATGCCCGTCCCGTAGAGCAACGCGAAGAATGAGCGGATCTGAAGCGGTGGGTTTTCGGCTCGACCACACCTGCTCTGCCTGCCACAGATGCCGGTGCTGATGTCTCGGCAGGATCGAAAGGCAGGAAAACGTGTTGTAGCGGATGCGCGGATTGAAAGGCGAGCGAATCCAGAGCCGGCCCAGGTCCACACCATCTGCAGACCCAACACACCCGATTTGAACCTGTTGCAGGCGGTCGAACTCCGCCACGAGCTGAGCCAGCGGGACCTGGCCCCGAGGAATGAATGGCGCCGTGGTCTTTACCCGATGGCGAACCGGCGGTCCTGCCATCCGCCACAGCATCCAACCAATCGGATCTCTACGGTACCGGCGCGGGGCTGGGCGACGGCTGCGCCTCCCCTCCTCGAGCGCCGCCTGTACCAGTGGTACGCAGGCCTCACTCGTGAGATTGAGGTGGGCAACGCACTCGGCCATCGACCACCGGTCTGGATCCGCTCGCTTATGCCACTGCGGCTCTGGCGTGCGGCGAACCAGCTCACGAAGTCGGGCCCCCGCCGACTCGAACTCATCAACAATGGCCTGAAGTTCAGGATGCACCTCGTCCTCCCTCTCTAACGAAAGTACCTCCTGCAAGGTTGGCAACCCTTCACCGCTTCCAGCCGTCCAACGGAGCACTCCCAGGTGGGGGCACCCCACCGCCACGTACGCTCTTTCAGGGGCAACGGCTGATGATTGGACCCTGGTATCCCGCAGTACTCGTGCAGCTCACCATACTACTGAGCACGATGCCCATGGGCCTGCAGGCCCAGAGGCATGAGGATGACTACGATGAGGTCGATCCCTGGCTCGGCTTCCAGTCTCCCGCTCCGGGGGCAGACTCGTCGACCGTAGCGGGGTTCTTGCGGTCACTGGCGGCAGCCGATCCGGTGCTGTGCCAGCTCGCCGTAAGCTCGATCGGCAACCATTGGGACCGCTGGGATACCGACAACCGGATTGGAATTCTGGCGGGCGAAGCAACCGAGGAAGCGGCCCGGCAGAGCCTCAGCCAGCCGATCACCGACCCCGCCGCAATTTCCCACCTCGTAGCCGCGCTGGGAGACTCGCACCCCTGTGTCCGTCGCGCGGCGGCCCGAATGCTGGGCGAAAGCAGGAGCCGGGAAACCAGCCAGTACCTGCGAACTGCCTTACGAAAGCCGGACCCGAAGGTCCGCGAGGCTGCCGCCTTGGGTCTGGCTCACGCTGAAGACCCGGCGACGCTTCGCGACCTTACCGCTGCACTCAAAGATAGGGACCCATCGGTTGTCCGGATGGCGGCGTACGCACTGGGCGAGCTGGAGGATGCCCGTGCAATCAAGCCGCTGGCGGACCTGCTGGACGCACGCGACGCCGGAACCAGGGCCACGGCGGCCTGGGCCATCGGAGAGATCGAGGACATCCGAGGCGTCGAACGGCTCAAGCCGCTGGTTCACGACGATGACGTCGCGGTCCGACTGGCTGCGGTCGAGGCCCTGGGGGAAATCGAGGACTATCGCGCCACCGGCTCCCTGGCCGATGCCCTCAAGGACAAGGATGTGCGAGTCCGCCGGGCTGCCGCCGAGGCGCTGGGTGAGGTCGAGGACCACAAGGCAGCCGGTCCCTTGGAGAAAGCTCTGGAGGACAAGGACCCGGTCGTGCGCCGGCTGGCGGCGCAGTCACTGGGCGAGCTCGACGGCCTCAAGCGCGCGCCGGCTAGGCTGGTCACGGCCCTGAGCGACGGGGATACCGAGCTGGCCATCATCGCGGCCCAAGCCCTGGGAGAGATCGGCGACACGGTCGTGGTCCCGGCGCTCGCTACCGCCTACCGGAGCGAAAACCCGCGCCTGCGGTACTCTGTGGTATCCGCCTTGGCAGAGCTGGAAGATCCCCGGGGGGATCCGGTGCTCGAGGCGGCGAGCCGGGACCGGGATCAGGTTGTCCGCCACAAGGCCGCAGAGGCAATCAAGGACCGGGATGACGACTGACTCATGGTTTCAGGCTGGCAGGCCGATACTGGGAACGAGTAGTCCCGCCCCCTACGGCCAAGGCCTTGAACCCAGAGTGCGGTATGCGAGTTCGTGGACTCACCCTGGCGCTGTTGCTCACCACCGCCACTGCGGCCAGCGCCCAGAAAGCAGGCAACATCGAGCTCACCGGCTTCGGCCGGTACACCCGATTCGCTGACACCCTTGCCATACAGGAGGGAACCAGCGGCGGTGCTTCGCTGGGCTTCTATCCCATTCGCAACCTGGCAGTGGAGGCCGAGGCGGCCTACGCCAAGACCCATAGCAATCTCAGCGGAACCAGCATCACCAACATCCCGCTTCGGGGCCGGCTGACCTACCACGTGCCGCTGGGCGGTTATGCCTCCGCCCTCCGGATTGGCGCGGGCTACGTCCACAACCTCTACCGGGATGGCGTCCAGTTCGAAGATCCCGGGATCACTGGCGTCGTCGGCTTTCGCTGGGGACTGACCCCGAACTTCGGCTTCCGGGTTGACGGCACGGCCGACTACGTGATGAGTCCGGAAGGCGACCGCGC
>DASRIN010000115.1:0-2786 GCA_035649975.1 Gemmatimonadales bacterium | reverse complement strand
AGATCGCGCTCCGGATCATTCGCGCGTGCCATGAAGAAGGACTCGAAGCAGTGGCGGTCTACTCGGCTGTCGATCGCACTGCCCCGTACGTGCGGGCTGCGGATCTCGCCTTTCCAATCGGGCCGGCTGCTCCAGCGCAGAGCTATCTCTCCATCGAGCGGCTGATCACAGCGGCTCGAGAGTCTGGGGCGGAGGCCGTTCATCCGGGATACGGGTTCCTGGCCGAGCGAGCCGCGTTCGCCGAGGCGGTCGAGCGTGCCGGTTTGGTCTTCGTGGGGCCGCCGTCAGGCGCCATAAGTGCCATGGGCGACAAGACCGAGGCACGCCGCCGGATGCAGGCAGCCGGCGTTCCCATTGTTCCCGGATCTACCATACCCGCCGGAGATCTCGCCGGCGCCCGCAAAGCCGCTGACAAGATCGGCTATCCCATCATGGTCAAGGCAGCTGCTGGGGGAGGCGGTAAGGGCATGCGCGTTGTCCGGGAACCGAAGGATCTGGGTGGAGCGCTCGAGACTGCCAGCTCGGAGGCCCGCAAGGCGTTCGGCGATCCAACCGTGTATCTGGAGAAGTTCATCGAGCGACCCCGGCATATCGAGATCCAGGTGCTGGCGGATCACGAGCGCACGCTGCATCTGGGGGAACGGGAATGCTCGATCCAGCGGAGGCATCAGAAACTGGTCGAGGAGTCCCCATCCCCGGTGGTCTCTCCGGACCTGCGCGAACAGATGGGAGCCGCCGCGGTGGCCGCAGCACGTGCCGTCGAATACCGCAGCGCCGGGACCTGTGAGTTCCTGGTTACCGGGGAAGGTTCCTTCTACTTCCTGGAGATGAACACCCGGATTCAGGTCGAGCATCCGGTGACTGAGCTGGTGTATGGCGTGGACCTGGTTCGGGAGCAACTCCGTATCGCGCGAGGCCAGTCAATGCAGGTGCCCGCTGGCCCCCTTACTCCCCGGGGATGGGCAATCGAATGCCGGATCACGAGTGAGGACCCGGCCAACGGCTTTCTCCCCTCGGCCGGCCGGATCGAGTTTCTGCGGGTACCGGCGGGCCCAGGCGTTCGCTGGGACAGCGGTGTCGATGTGGGTGACGAGGTGACTCTGCATTACGACTCGCTGCTGGCCAAGCTGATCGTATGGGGAGTGGACCGGTCCCAAGCGCTGGCTCGGATGAGCCAGGCTCTGGAGGAACTGGTGATTACGGGGGTCGCCACCAATCAGGGATTCCATCGGCGGCTCATGAAGGATCCCGCGTTTCAGCGAGGAGAGATCGACATCCAGCTGCTCGAGCGCCGCGCCGATCTGGTGCAAGCCGCTGCCGCACCCGATCACATCCAGCAGCTGGCCATAGCGGCGGCGCTGGCGGAGGCCGAGGCTCGGCAGAGCCGCCGTCCGCCGAGCTCAGATGCCGAACCTCAGGGCGAATGGGCCCGACTTGCCCGCAGCGAAGCCCACCGGTGACCTCGGTGCGCATCCTCCGCCTCGCCGCCGGGGGGGACGGAGTCGGCAGGCTTCCCGATGGCAAGACCGTGTTTGTGCCTCGTTCCGCACCGGAGGAGCTCGTGGATGCCGCTGTGGTTCGGGAGCACAAGCGGTTCGCTCGTGCCCGCTTGGAGCGAGTTCTCGAGGCGTCTCCCCACCGGGTCGAGCCGCGTTGCCCGCATTACGTCCGCGACGAGTGCGGCGGGTGCCAACTGCAGCACGTTGATTACGAAACTCAGCTCGAGAGCCGCCGATCCTTCGTGGGCGATGCCCTGCGCCGGCTGGGCCGCCGCGAAGTGGCAGACCCTCCCATCCTGCCCGCCGAACAGCAGTACGACTACCGCACCAAGCTCACTTTGCACGTTGCTCCCGGCGGCCGGCCTATCGGGCTCCATCGCTATGACAGGGCGAATCAGATCTTCGACCTGCACTGGTGCCATATCACGGTGCCACCGTTGATGGAGCTGTGGCAGGTGGTACGCAGGCTGCGCGGCCTCTTACCCCCTCAGACCGAGCAACTTGTGCTTCGTCTGGACCGGCGGGGTGGCCGGCATCTGATCGTTCGGGTAGGAGAGGGGGAGGTATGGTCCGGGGCGGAGGCCCTTGGCCGGGAGTTGCAGCGGCACTGTGAGGACGTCACTCTCTGGTACCAGCCGTTCGGCGGAGTCGCCCGGGCGCTCGCGGGAGCCGACGAGGCGTTCCCGGCCACGGTGTTCGAGCAAGTACATCCCGCCATGGGCGACCGGGTTCGCCGGTTTGCAGTGGACCAGCTGGGGCCGATGGCAGGGCGAAGGGTCTGGGATCTCTATGCCGGCATTGGCGAGACGACCGCAGAGCTGGTATCCCGAGGAGCGATTGTCGAGAGCGTGGAATCGGATCGGCGCGCAGTCGCCGAGGCCGAGGCCACTGGACCAGTCGCCCGGCGGCTCACGGGCCGGGTGGAGGATCTCCTAACCCAGCTGCGAAGGCCCGATCTGGTCATCACTAATCCTCCCCGGACCGGGATGGATGAGCGGGTCACCACCGTGTTGGAGCAGCTCCGGCCGGTCCGTGTCGTCTACATCTCCTGCGATCCGGCGACACTCGCCCGCGATCTTCAGCGGCTTCCCCATTTCCAGCTCAGAGGATTACAGGCCTTTGATCTGTTCCCCCAGACCACTCACGTGGAAACCGTAGCCGTGCTGGAGCCGGAGTGAAATTCATTGTCCTAGTGGCCGGACAGTCGGTCGAAGTTGAGCTGGATGGCGATCAGGTGATGGTCGCCGGTCATAGCCAGATCGCCAGCCTCGACTCGGTACCGGGAAC
>DASRIN010000114.1:0-3853 GCA_035649975.1 Gemmatimonadales bacterium | reverse complement strand
CACGTCATGACGACGCTGGTGCGCTCCGAGACGTTGAGGACCATGCCGAGCAGTCCCTCGGGTACGACCACGGGGTCGAACGCCGAGACGCCGTCGCGCGCGCCGGCATTGAGCAGGAGCGTCCTCCCGTCGGTGGCCTGGGCCTGGTGCAGGATCTCGGCCGAGACCCACCGGGTCGAGAGCCGGTGGCTCAGCGCGAGCAGCTGCCGCAGCCGCTCGTTCTCGGCCACCAGCGAGGGCAGGGTCTGGGCGATGTAGGAGGCGGAGTCACGCTGCGCGGTCAGGGCCCGGAAGCGGACCCGGCTGGTCTTCCCTTCCTCGGCGCTGGCCTGGAGCCACACGAGCGGGGCGAGGACGGTTTCCCGGAGCGAGGCGGCGATGCTCATCCCGTACGACCCGGGCAGGAACACACCGACCAGGGACAGGGCGAGACAGGCGACGAACATCACGGTGTCCCGGCGCGTGTACGACCGCTCGGACGCGCTGGCCATGCTCAGTTGGACAGGACGCTGCGGTATTTCTCGTAGTCGTCGAGAATGCGGCCGGTCCCCCGCACCACACAGGTCAGCGGGTCCTCGTCCACGTGGATGGGGAGCCCGGTTTCCTGCGCCAGGAGCAGGTCCAGCCCGCGAATGAGGGCACCTCCACAGGTCATGACAATCCCGCGGTCCACGATGTCGCTGGCCAGCTCGGGTGGCGTGATCTCGAGGGCGCGGCGCACCGCATCTACGATCTGCTGGATCGGCTCCTGAACCGCTTCCCGGATCTCGGTGGAGTGGACGCGCACCGTCTTGGGAATACCGGAGACGAGGTCGCGCCCCTTGACCTCCATCTCCCGCTCGTCACCGGTGGGAGCGGCAGAGCCGATCTTGATCTTGATGGCTTCGGCCGTCGGCTCCCCCACCAGGAGATTGTAGTTCTTGCGCATAAACTGCACGATCGCCTGATCCAACTCATCGCCGCCGGTGCGAATCGAGGTGTCGGACACGATTCCGGACAGGGCAATGACCGCAATCTCGGTGGTGCCGCCCCCGATATCGATGACCATGTTCCCGGTCGGCGTCTCGACCGGCAGGCCCACCCCGATGGCGGCTGCCATGGGCTCGGCCACCATCAGTACCTGCTTGGCACCAGCGGTCTCCGCTGAGTCCCGCACGGCTCGGCGCTCGACCTCGGTGATGCCCGAGGGCACGCACACGATCACCTTAGGCTTTACCCGGAAGACATGCTTGTCGATGATGGTCTTGAGGAAGTAGCGAAGCATCTTTTCGGTCACGTCGAAGTCGGCTATGACGCCGTCCTTCAGCGGCCGGACCGCCAGAATACCATCCGGTGTGCGCCCGAGCATGCGCTTGGCCTCGAGGCCGATTCCCTTGATTTTTCCGGTGCTCTTCTCGATGGCCACCACCGAGGGCTCATTCAACACGATGCCCTCACCCTTCACATAGACAAGAGTGTTGGCCGTTCCCAGATCCACCGCGATCTCGTTGGCGGGGAGCCAGGACATCAGATTCAGCGCCGGAACTTTCATTAAGGGGCGGCTAGGCACGTGGCTGCTGAAGGTAAATGGACCGTTATGCTGCTGGTAGTTAGCGCTTACGACCCACTGCTCCCAAATCCGCCTGTGCCCCGCGTGGTGGGCGGCAATATGTCGACCGGCCTGAAGGTCGCTCGCTCCACCCGGGCAAAGATCATCTGGGCGATCCGCATGCCCCGGGTGATCCGGAAAGCCTGATTACTCAGGTTCACCAGCGGGACCATCAGTTCCCCGCGATAATCACTGTCGATCGTCGCCGGCGTGTTGGGCAAGGTGATCCCATGCCGGAGCGCCAGGCCGGACCGGGGCCTCAGCTGACACTCATACCCGTCCGGAACGGCGATGCTGAAGCCGGTCCGGAACAGCTTTCGCTCCAACGGCCCCAGCTCCCCTTCTTCGGCGCTGGCCAGGTCATACCCGGCCGAACCCGGCGTGGCGGCCGTGGGGAGCGGCAGGTCCCCTGCATGCGGCAGCCGAGCCAGCATGACCTCCACGGCCCCGTCCGGCCCGGCTTCAGACAACGGCATTGACATCGGCCAGGGGGAGACGGAAGGCTTCGGCGACCCCCGGATAGACCACTTTGCCTTCGACGACGTTGAGACCCAGCCGTAGAGAAGGATCCGACTTGCACGCCGCACGCCAGCCCTGCTTGGCCAGCTTAAGTCCGTATGGCAGCGTAGCATTGGTAAGTGCGAGGGTGGAGGTTCGGGGGACGCCGCCAGGCATATTTGCCACGGCGTAATGCAGAATGCCGTCGACGAAGTAGGTGGGGTTCTCGTGGGTGGTTGGCTTGATAGTCTCGACGCAGCCGCCCTGGTCCACCGCCACGTCCACGATGACCGACCCTGGCTTCATCAACTTGAGGTCGGCACGCTTCACCAGGTGGGGTGCCTTGGCCCCGGGAAGGAGCACCGCTCCGACCACCAGGTCGGCCCGGCGGATCGCATCCAGGATGTTGTGCCGGTTGGAGTAGACAGTATCCACGTTGGCCGGGAGAACGTCATCCAGGTACCGAAGCCGATCCAGCGAGATGTCCAGAATGGTCACATGGGCCCCGAGACCCGCCGCCATCTTGGCGGCGTTGATGCCCACGACACCTCCGCCGATGATGACCACCTCTCCCGGCGCCACCCCAGGCACGCCCCCGAGGAGGATTCCGCTGCCGCCAAACACCTTCTCCAGGTACTTGGCTCCCTCCTGGACTGCCATCCGGCCGGCCACTTCGGACATCGGAGTGAGGAGCGGGAGCTCGCCGCTAGGGAGCTGAACCGTCTCGTAGGCGACGGCAATGGCGCCGGAGTCGATGACCGCACGGGTCAGGTCCTCAGCGGCGGCAAAGTGGAAATAGGTATAAATCACCTGGCCCCGTCGCATCCGGGGCCACTCCACCGCGATCGGCTCCTTCACCTTCATGATCATCTCTGCCTGCTGCCACACATCATCCGCGGTCGGCAGAATGGTGGCACCAGCCCCCCGATAGGCCTCGTCGGAGAAGCCGCTGCCAGCCCCGGCTCCCTGCTCCACGAACACCGTGTGACCCGCGGCCGCTAAAGCCTCCGCGCCAGCTGGCACCAACGCGATACGATTCTCGTTGGTCTTGATCTCCTTCGGAACGCCGATCTTCATCGTCTTCTACCAGAAGTGATGGGTGGATCAGTCATAGTGAACAGTGAAGCGTGAGGAGTGAAACTGGCTCGAATTTCACTGCTTGCTTTTCACTCTTTGCTCTTGACGCTTCACGCTTACTTGTTTTCTGGCCCCAAACGTAGCACGGTCTGCCGCTCCGGGGCGAAGAACTCTCCCGCCACGGCACTCAGCTCGTCGGGAGTGATCCGGTCGACCTCGGTCAGCATCTCGTCCAGCGGCCGGTATCGGTCGTCATACAATACGAAACCCGCCAGTCGGGCCATGCGGGCAGCCGGGCTCTCCAGCGACAGCATGATCTGTCCCTTGAGTTGCTGTTTCCCGTTGACCAGCTCCGGTGTGGGGAGTGCTTCCCGGGCCAAGCGGCCGTATTCGTCTCCGATAGCCTGCACTGCCCGCTCCGCCGTGGCCGGCTGGGTGCCCACGTACACGCCGAGCTGGCCCGAGCCCTGGTAAAAGTGCTTGTAGGCGAAGATGGCGTAGGCCAAGCCCAGCTCCTCCCGGATCCGCTGGAAGAGGCGGCTCGACATGCCGCCGCCAAAGACGTTGGTCAGGATGGCCAGTGGAAAGCGGCGGGGGTCTCGGAGAGGAAAGGTGTCGGTGCCAAAAACGATGTGGGTCTGGGCCGTGTCCCGGTGCTCGATGCAGTGCCCGCCCCGAACCGCCGGCTTG
>DASRIN010000113.1:0-9099 GCA_035649975.1 Gemmatimonadales bacterium | reverse complement strand
T
Organism: Gemmatimonadales bacterium; assembly: GCA_035649975.1. Lineage (GTDB taxonomy): Bacteria > Gemmatimonadota > Gemmatimonadetes > Gemmatimonadales > GWC2-71-9 > CAVVWJ01. The sequence goes on along the minus strand of DASRIN010000113.1, from coordinate 9,098 downwards.
CGCACTGGTCAACGATCCGGGTTTGCGCGACTCCACCATCTTTCGGGGTCCGATCCTGACCTATTACGGTCGCTGGACCTACAAGATCGAGGAGGCCCAGCGGCAGGGAGCAGCGGGCATTCTGCTGGTCCATACCACCGAGAGCGCCAGCTATCCATGGAGCACGGTCCAGTCCAGCTGGACCGGCCCCCAGGTCCGGGTAGAGGAACCGCCCAAGTCACTACAGGTAGCCGGCTGGCTGTCGCAGGAAGCAGCGGCCCGGCTGTTCCGCCAGAGCGGAAAGGACCTCTCCAGCCTGGCCGACCAGGCGGCCCGGCGAGGCTTCAAGGCGGTCCCTCTGGGGCTCGAGCTCGACGGCACCGTGCGGAGTACAATCGAGCGGTCCCGAACCAGCAACGTGCTGGGTCGCCTTCCGGGAAACGGGCAGTTGGCGAACGAGGCCGTGCTGATTGGAGGGCATTACGACCACTTCGGCATCGCTAGCCCGGTCGCGGGCGACTCCATCTACAACGGGGCAGAGGACAATGCATCCGGCACCGCTGCCGTCCTCGCCGCCGCTGAAGCCTTCGTCAAGAGCGGTGTGCGCCCGGCGCGGTCACTGGTCTTTGTCGGCTTTACCGCAGAGGAATCCGGACTGCTAGGCTCACAGGCCCTAGTCAGCCGGCCGACCATGCCGCTGAGTCACATTGCGGCGATTCTGAACCTCGACGTCGTGAATCTTTATGGCAGGACCCGGGACGTCTCCGCGGTCGGGCTGGACCAGTCTTCCCTGGCCGGCGCGTTCAGCAGCGCCGCCCGAGACGAGGGGCTCGAGGTGACCACCAACGTGGATGGACTCCTGAAAGGATTCTTCTTCCGGTCAGACCACTTTCCGCTGGCCCGGGCGGGCGTTCCTGGGCTTTCGATCGAAAGCGGCCAGCGGTTTGTGGGCCAGCCAGAGAACTACGGTGAACGGATGAAGAAAGAGTACACCGAGAAGCGCTACCACCAGCCCAGCGACGAGGTCCTGCCATCTTTTCGGTACGACGGCACCGAACAACAGCTTCGGGTCATTGTCCGTACAGCGGTGGCAGTTGCAAATGCCACAGCTCAACCGATTTGGAATCGCGAGTCGGAGTTCCGGGCGGCTGGGGAGAAGAGGCTGGGGAAATCGGGAGGGACCTGACGGATTGAGGGTGTGGCGACCTTCCCGTCCTCCCCCTCCCTCAGTATCTTCTCGCCGCTCTTGCCTGCCTCACTGAATCCCGGGAGCGTTTCTGGACCTGCCTTCCGAGCACCGTATCCCGCTCACCTGGCTGCTGGAGAATGCCGGGCCCTCCATCCGATATCGTACTTATTGCGAGCTCGCTCCCGAGGGATACGCCACCCCTGAGACAATAGAGTCGGCCCACCAGGCCATAGCCGAGTCCAAAACCGCCCTCGCTGTCGTCAAAAAGCAAAAGGACAGCGGAGTCTGGGGCGGGAACCTGCTGGGACTGGCTACTTCTGCTGCCCAGGGGGTCAAGGACGTCGGAACCATTCCCCAGTACCGCCGCCTGCTCCAGCTGGAGTGGCCGCGCTCGAGCCGCCCATTCAAGCTGGCCGATCGAGTGCTCTTCCGGCTTCTCTCCCGGGACGAGGATCCGTCGCTCCTCTTCGAGTTTCAGAAGGCGGTCAAGTCCGATCCCGAGGCAGAGGCGTGGGCCCGGGGCATCATGCGGGAGGCGGCCTCAGCCTCCCTGGCTGAAGCCGGTTATGGCGACGATCCCAGGCTCCGGGGAGCTGGTCACAAGATTGCCAGTGCCATTTCCCAGTTCCTGCGCAGTCCGCTAGCGGAAAAGCCGTTCCTGAAATCGGGAAAGCAGATTGTGCTTCACCCCGAGGCGCACCCGCCGAGCTGGTATTCTGTCGCGATGCTAGCGTCGATGCCGAACCTCCAGCGGGAGCGCGCTGGGTTTACCGAGCGCCTGGGTCATTACCTGGCTCAGCCGGAGCCCAAGAAAGCCTTTGTCATTCAGGTCGGGAAGAAGGTCGTGCGGCCCCAGCACCTCATCCTCGGCGACCCAATCGAGGCCGATGCCAAGGGGGTCCCCAAGGACCTGCCGCTGGCCCTGCACTACATCGAGCTGCTGGCCCGGATGGGAGCACTGGAATGGGCACCGGTCGCGACCAAAGTATTGGCGCGGTTGCTTCAGGATTCCGACGAAACTGGCGTCTGGCGACCTAAGAATCTGCGGTCCCAGCCGAAGGCGGCCAACAAGATCACCTACCATTATTACCCCCTGCATCTGGAAGCAAAGACGACGGAGGGCAGAGAAGTTGATGTCACCTTTCGACTTGCTCTTATCGCCAAAGCCCTCGGCTGGAGTCTGATCTACACGTAGGGCTTGTCAGTCTGGAGGGAGTATTGGATACTACTACTCATGGCTGGCATCGACCTCACTGGGTTCGGATTTACCCCGACTGAAAGTCTGGTCTACCAGGTTCTGCTGAAGAGCGGGCCCGGAACCGGGTACGCCGTTGCCCGGGCGGCGGGGCTGGCTCGGGCTAACACTTATAGTGCTTTGGAGGGTCTGGTCGCCAAAGGGGCCGCGCGAGTGGAAACCGGCCGGCCCAAGCGGTACGCGCCCGAGGCACCTCAGGCCCTGATTGCCCGAATTTCGTCTCAGCACGGAGTGGCCCTGGAGCGCCTCAGCCGGGAGCTGGATCAGCTGGCGGTCGCCGAAACTCCGACGGTGGTGGAGGTGGAGTCGGGCCGGGCCGTGCTCCAGCTGCTGACGCACGACATCACTCGCGCTACCCGCTCGGTCGCCCTGGTGGTCCCGGCCGACGCCTACCCCTTGCTGGCGCCCGCCCTGCGCCGACCAGTATCGGCCGGAGCAAAGGTGTCGCTCTGGTCGATCGGCCCCACCCGGCTCGATTTTGTCGATGTTCGCGAAGTCCCAGGTGAAGGCAGCTGGCCCGTAATGCCGATCATCATGGTGGCAGATGACCGCAGCGCCATCATTGGCTCGCGCCATGGGAACGATGTCGAGGCCCACTGGAGCGGCGCTGCTCCTTTTATCGCGGCTGCTCGGCTGGCACTCGAGCGCCTCACGACAGACCTATGACTGAACCGGTCGACACCGCGCTCCTGACCCTGCAGCGCGAATACCTGGCCTCCCTGCCGCTCCGGCTCGATGAGCTGAAATCGGATATTCTGGGGCTGGGGCGAGGAGTGCCGGAGGCGGCGGGCTCACTGCGAACCCGGCTGCACCGGCTGGCCGGCTCCGGCGGCTCCTACGGTTTTGCTGACATCAGCGCCATCGCTCGTGAAGGGGAGCGCTGGCTGGCAGCCAATCCAGCGACAACCGACCATTTGAGCGGCATCGTGGATCGTCTGGCGGTTGCCGTCGCGGACGCCGTGACGCAGCTCGGCGGTCCGGCTGCCGGTGCGGTCCCACTCGCTCCCCGGGCCCTGATCATCATGCGGCCGAGCCCACAACGGGAGCGCATCGCGCAGGAGCTCGGCAGCGCCGGATATGATGTCCGCTTTGCCACCCGGACCGACCCACCCAGAGACATACCGGCAGAGCGCTTTCCTCATCTCGTCGTGATCGGCGGTGAAGCTGGAGATGGGGATCTCTCCGCCATCGCTTCTGCCTGGACCAACAGTCCGGACCGAAGGCCCGGAGCGGTGGTACTGGTCGAGACCCTGCGTCCGGTAGACCGGCTGCGGGCCATTGCCGCGGGTGTGGATGCCGTTTTTCCCGCGGAGCAGGTGGAGCAGAAGCTGTCCCGGTATGCCCGCACCTTTGCCCGAATCGGCCCTCCTCCCTCCAGCGTGGTCCTGCTGGATCACGATCAGAAGCGAGCGGGGGAACTCTCCGAAGCCCTGGCCCAAACCCACGTGCGAGTCGTCTGCTGTAGCCGAGCCGAGTCTGTGGCAGATACCCTAGCCCGCGAGGCCCCCGACCTGCTACTACTCGGCACCCAGCCAGTGGATTCCGATCCCTTCGCGCTGGCCCGGGTGATCCGCCAGGATCCGCGATATCAGCTGCTGCCAATCGTGTTTGTCGGGGAGGAGAACACCAATCACCGCCTGGCGGCGCTGCGAGCCGGCGCGGATGATTTCGTGGCGCTCGGGGCGGACCCGCTACTGCTGGTGCAGACCGTGATCGCTCGTGCCGCCCGAGGCCGCCGAGTGCGCGAGCTGGTGCACCGGGATGGCCTGACCGGTTTGCTCAATCACGCCACCCTCATGAGTGAGCTGGAGAATGCGGTCGAGTTCAGCCAGCGCTATGGCGAGCCGTTAGCCTTCGTCCTGTTCGAGCTCGAGGGTTTTCGCCAGGTCGGCGAGCGATTGGGACCACGGGCGGGCGAGGAAGTCCTGCTCCACGCCGCCAGTGTCTTCCGCTCCAACGTCCGGGCAAGTGACGTCATAGGGCGCTATGGGTGGGAGGCGTTCGGGATGCTGCTCCGAGGTGCCAACGCCGGCGGAGCCACGGTGCTGGCCGGGAATCTCCGCCGCGTTCTGGGCGAGCAGCCGGCCAGGACCTTGGGGGGTGAGATATTTCCCCTGCAGGTGAACGTAGGAACCGCCGTTTTCCCCCGCGATGGTATAACAGCAGCCGAGTTGGCTCAATCGGCGGATCGGAGCCTGAGGCGGGGGTAGGCGGGTAAGGGGGTAAGGGGCACAGGGGGATAAAAAACAGGCCCTCCATTTCCGGAGGGCCCGTCTTTTACCTACCCGCTTACCCGCTAATGACGAAACCCCGCGGCCGCGAGCGGCACCACATCGCGCGGGTTCTTCTCGTCACCGAAGAGGAGACGGCCTTCCCGGAAGGTGGCACCCCGAAGGGTAAAGGCGAGCACCTCGCCCAGCTCCTGAACCAGGAACACCTCGATCTTGTCGCGAACCTCCTGCGGCAGATCTTCCAGATCCGGCTCGTTCTCCTTCGGTACAATGATCCTGGTGATCCCCGCCCGCACGGCGCCGAGCACCTTCTCCTTGACGCCGCCGATCGGCAGCACCCGACCCCGCAGCGTGACCTCACCGGTCATGGCGATGTCGTGGCGGACGGCGCGTCCGGACAGCGCCGACACTACTGCGGAGGCCATGGTCACGCCCGCGGAGGGTCCGTCCTTCGGAATAGCTCCGGCCGGCACATGGATGTGGATATCCCGATCGAACATCTCGTCCTGGATTTGCAGCGCCGCGGCGTGAGACCGGGCATAGGTCCAGGCGGCCCGGGCCGACTCCTTCATCACGTCGCCCAGCTGGCCGGTGAGCACCAGCTCGCCCTTGCCTCGCATGGTGGAGGCTTCGACGAACATGATGTCGCCGCCGGTCGGGGTGTAGTACATCCCGGTGGCCACGCCAACCTCGTCGTGCCGGGCCATCTTCTCCGGATGGACCTTGGGACGACCGAGCAAATCGTCGACCATTTCGCGGTCGATGGTGATCTGCTCCGCCTCCTGAGACGCGATCTTCCGCGCCACCTTCCGCGCCAGCCGGCCGATCTCTCGCTCCAGCTGGCGGACCCCGGATTCACGAGTGTAGCTGGTAATGACCTCCGCCAGCGCCTCGTCGGTGATGGTCAGCTGGTCCGGGCTTACCCCATTCTCGGTGAATTGGCGGGGAATGAGATATTTCCGGGCGATCTCCGACTTCTCCCGCTCGGTGTACCCCGCAAACTCGACCACTTCCATCCGGTCGAGCAACGGCCCGGGGATGTTCTGGATGAAGTTCGCCGTCGCGATAAACAGCACCTCGCTCAGGTCGAACGGCACCCCGAGATAGTGATCAACGAAGGTGTCGTTCTGGGCTGGGTCGAGTACCTCTAGCAGCGCACTGGCCGGGTCTCCCTGGAAGGAGACGCCAAGCTTGTCGACCTCGTCCAGCAGGAAGACCGGATTCCTGGTGCCCGCCTGCTTCATGCCCTGAACGATGCGACCCGGCATGGCACCCACGTAGGTGCGCCGGTGTCCCCGGATATCTGCCTCGTCGCGAGCGCCACCGAGCGAGATGCGGACGTACTTCCGTCCCATCGCCCGGGCGATCGATTTGGCCACCGAGGTCTTGCCGACACCTGGAGGCCCGACGAACAGGAGGATGGGCCCCTTGGCCACCCGATCATCTTCGTTGCCCTTGGCCGGCGCGTTGGGGGCCGGAATGGTGGCGGTGGCCTGAGGAGCATCGGTCGACTCGCCGGCGGCAACCTCCTCCGCCTTCTGCTCGGCTTTCACCTCTTCTGTCGTTACGTCGTCCCCGCGGTCCGCGCGCTCCTGCTGCAAGCGCAGCTGGCGAACTGCCAGGAACTCGAGCACCCGGTCCTTTACATCGCCGAGGGCGTAGTGATCCTCGTCCAGGATCCGCTGGGCTTCAGGAAGCTCGAGGTGTTCCTTGCTGCGCTCGTTCCAGGGCAGCTCGGCGATGTTCTCCAGGAAGGTCCGGATGACCTGGGACTCCATTGACTCCCGGCCAATCCGGCTCAAGCGGTTGAACTCGCGGTCCACCTCTTTGCGCGCCTCCGGCGGCAGGTCGAGGTCGGTCAGCTTGTCCTTGAGCTCCTGGAGGTCGTCCCGCTCGTCACCCTCTCCCAGCTCGCGCTGAATCGTCTTGAGCTGCTCCCGCAGGAACATCTCCCTCTGCCGCTCGCCCAACTCCTCCTGGACCTGCGACTTGATGTCCTCCTGCGCGTCCAGCACGCCGATCTGCCGCTGCATGTGCACCAGCACCCGGCGAAGCCGCTCCTCGACACTCAGAGTCTCCAGCAACATCTGCCGCTGGGGTGGCGTGATGTCGATGTACCCGGCCACCAGGTCGGCGAACTTGCCGGGCTCGTTGACGCCCGCCAGTACCTGCTGAACGACTTCCTCCGGCAGGCCGGACTTCTGACCCAGTTCCGCTGCCCGAGCCCGCGCCTCCCGGTGCAGGGCGACGAAGGCGGGATCCTCCGCCTGAAGCGGCAACATCTCCTCGGCCTCACGCACGATGGCCTGGAGGTATCCGTCCCGCTCGCTATAGTGAATGGCGATGCCGCGCCGCTCGCCATTGAGCAGCAGCTGCATGCCGGAAAGCCCGCGTTGCAGTTGTCCGATCCGGGCGATGGTTCCGATGGTATACAGCGCCTCGGAGGTCACGCTCTCGACGTTTTGCCGCTGCGATACCGCAAACACCAGCCGGTCGGACCCGGCCAGCGCGGCCTCGATGGCGCGCAACGTGGCCGGACGGCCGGCACCGATCGGAGCGGTGACCCCGGGAAACAGAACTACCTCCCGCAGGGGTAGGACAGGCAGTGTCAATCGTTCGGCCATTTAAGGCCCTCCTTACAAGCCCCTACTAATGGGGCAAAAGTGACAGTCCAACGAAAAGATCAGGCACCTAGGTGCACCGACCGTGCCAGGCTCGATCCAGCTTCGAGAGCCTTTGCACACGCAAACAAAAGGGTTTAGGACCGTGTTTGGTTCCCACCTCGGAGCTCCGGAGCCCCCTTGCCGCCGGATTGCGGACTCCTGCTGCCATTATGGCGATAGCCCTCCACTCTCGACTCGCGACTCGATCCGGTACAGATTCTCTGCCATGCCGCAGAAGCTCCAATCCTCGATTCCTGGCATCGACCGGCATGACGGCACCGCCTGAGCGGCCGCTGGCCGCGCGACTGAGTGAGGCGCTCGGAGATGCCTACACCATCGAGGGCGAGGTGGGACGCGGTGGCATGGGCGTGGTGTACCGGGCCCGGGACGAACGGCTTCAACGGCGGGTGGCCATCAAGGTCTTACCCCCCGAGCTGGCTTTCCAGCGGGATATCAGGGAGCGGTTCACCCGGGAGGCCCAGACTGCAGCTCGGCTCTCTCACCCCCACATCGTACCCATCCACTCAGTCGGTGAAGGCCAGGGCCTGGTCTACTTCGTCATGGGGTATGTGGATGGCGAATCGGTAGCCGCGCGGCTTCGCCGGCGAGGCCGCCTGCCAGTCGAGGAAGTGCGCCGGATCATGAAGGAGACGGCGGACGCACTCAGCGCCGCCCATGCGCTCTCGGTCATCCACCGGGACATCAAGCCGGACAACATTCTTCTGGAAGGAACCCGGGGCCGGGTGATGGTCACGGACTTCGGGATCGCCAAGGCCCTCTCGACCGGCTCGGGTGCGACCCTGACCGGGATCGGGGTGGCGATCGGCACCCCGGCCTTCATGAGCCCGGAACAGGCCGCCGGCGAACGGACCATCGACGGGCGCTCCGACCTGTATAGTCTGGGGATTGTGGCCTACCAGATGCTTACCGGGACGCTTCCCTTCAGCGCACCCTCGGTAGCCGGCATTCTCATGAAGCAGATCACCGAGGCGGCCCCCGATCTCAGGACCTCCCGGCCTGATGCCCCAGAAGATCTGGCCCTGGCGATCGCCCGCTGTCTCGAGAAGGATCCGGAGAATCGCTGGCCCACCGCCGATGCGCTGCGCCGCGCCTTGGAGAGTCGTACCGTCACCGGATACGAGATGCCGGGACCCCCGCCCGGAAGATCCGCGGCCCGGGTACCCTCCCGGCGGGCCACCAGCGAGGGGCGGCCGGTGCCGTACCCACCCCGCCGCACCTCTGCGCCCGCCCCCCAGTCGCGCCTCGACCGGCGCGAGCTTAGGCGCCAGCGACACGGCCGGGAACCGGTCCCCGATACCGGCGAGCCCAAGATCATTCAAAAGGTGCGCGGCCAGTTTGCCAGCTGGGCGGCGGTGTCAGCAGGTTGCATGGGGATCAATGTCGCGACCGGTCTCGAGCACCCCTGGTTCCTGTTTCCCATGTTCGGAATGGGAATCGGCTTGCTGCGGAACTACGCGACGCTTTGGCAGGCGGGGTACAGCTGGCGGGATGTCCTCAGCCGGCCACCGGCACCGGATGCGGTCGAGACCACGCTGGTCAAGGCAGGCGGCGCCCGCCAAATCCCGCCACCCAATGCCGAAGAATATGGCGCCCATCTGCCGGCTATTCTCCAGGTCCACGGCGACCGGCTGGCGATCCTCAAGTTGCTGGCCAAGTTGCCCGCGTCGGAGCGGAGAATGCTGCCCGAGGTCCAGCAAACAGCGGACGCACTGTACGCCCGGGCCACCGACCTGGCGCGCACGCTGCATGCGATGGATACC
>DASRIN010000112.1:0-7257 GCA_035649975.1 Gemmatimonadales bacterium | reverse complement strand
GAAGCCGGGAGTGCGGCGGAAAAGGGCCGCCAGGTCGCCGAGACCATGCGACTGGGTGCCAGTTCCCGAATCGAGTTCAAGAAGGTTGAGATTAGCCGGCTCAAGGAACGGATCAGCCTGGCGAAGAAGGAAAACCGGGAGGCGGATCGGGTTGGGCTGGAGGCCGAACGCAAGGCTGCGGAGCGGGAGATCGAGCTGCTGAAGCGCCGGGAAGAGCTCCGGGAAGCCGAGATCGTGTTGGAGACCAAGCGAGCCGACATCGCCGCGCTGACCAAACAGGCGCTGGAACTGGAGTTACAGCTGGCAGTCAGGCGAGCCGGACGGCGGCGGGCACCGGTTGGAGGTGCGGGAGGGGCCAGCCTCGACCGCGTGATTGGAGAGCTGGAAAAGCAGACCCTGGAGGCCCAGCGGGCCCAGGCCGCTGCAGCCATCGACTTGTCGGATCAGGAGATCCGAGTTATCGACCGGCGCCTCGAGATGCTGGACGCGCAGCAGCGAGTACTAGCTGGCACGTAACACCTGGTCCCTGACCAACTCCCCACCGGTCGTAGTCCGCACCAACAGTACGGTTCTCGCACCCCGCCCCACAATTGGAGCCGCCTTCGGCTGAACGACCTGGCCGATCGGCTGACCCTCCCGGTCCAGCACCCGAAAGACCCTCACCGGCGTGCTGCTCGCCTTTTCTACCATCTGAACCTCCCATTATATGGTTGAGGCGGGGACCGCATCATCTCGTATCGTTGAGATGCCTTGCGGAGCTCCAGGGTTGCTTTGAGCGCCGGAAGTCGGAGGAAGCAACCCTCCAGGACTGATTTGTGTCAGAGTTGCAGTTTCTCGACGACCTCACGCTCCGGAGCCGGGTGGAAGAACGCGAGCTCATTGGCCGAGTCCTGGCAGGCGACCCTACCGCCGAGCGCACCCTGTACGATGCCCATGTGGATCGGGTATTCCGACTGGTGTATCGAATGGCGGGGGACCTCGACCGAGCGCAGGACTACACCCAGGAGACGTTCATCCGGGCCTTCAGCCGCCTGGCCGAATTTCGGGGAGAGGCAGCACTCTCCACCTGGCTCGGGTCAATTGCGATCTCGGTGACGCTGAACGGTCTCCGAAAGCTGCGCCGGCGCAATGAGCGGGAAGTTGCCCTGGAAGACGGCATGCCGGTGGGGCGTTTTTCCAGCCCGGCCGACCCGGACCTCAAGAGCCGGCTGGCCCAGGCAATTGACGATCTGCCTGATGGGTACCGGGCCGTTTTCGTCATGCACGACGTCGAGGGGTACACTCACGAGGAGATTGGCGCCTCGTTAGGCGTCCACCCCGGCACTTCGAAGGCCCAGCTGTTTCGCGCCCGAGCCCGGCTGCGTGAGGCGCTGGCAGACTTCGCGAAGGATTGAGAGCTATGGACGATCGATTCGATGATCTGCTGCGGGATGCGGCTCGGGAGTACAACCAGCCTCCGGAGACGCCACGGGAGGAGATGTGGGCGCGGATCGTAGCGGAGAGGGCGACCGAGGAGAAGGAGAAGTCGGAGAAGTCGGCGGGTGGAGTCATACCTATCCGTCGGCTCCAGCATCTCAGACATTTCCGACCTCTCGCGCTCGCCGCGGGCATCGCCGCGCTGCTTGCTATCGGCATAGGCCTGGGCCGGCTGACTGTCCCGCCCCCGACGTCCACACCAGCGCCCGCTGCCGTGGCCTCCGAGACCCCGCGGGTCAACAGCGCTGCCTACCGAGTCGTCACCACAGAGCACCTGAGCCAGTCGGAGGCGTTTCTGACTCTGTTCCGCGCCTCACTCCGCCAACCAGGGAACGAACGGCTGGCGTCCGCTACCGCGCGGCAATTGCTGGCGACAAACCGCCTGCTGCTGGACTCGCCCGCGGCAACCGATGCCCGGACCAGGCTTCTGTTACAGGACCTGGAGCTGGTATTGGCCGAGATCGCGCAGCTCTCCCCTCAGCCCAGGTCGCGGGATCTCGAGCTTATTACTGAAGGATTGGAGCAGGGCGGCGTGCTGTCCCGGCTCAGGACCGCCGTGCCGGCCGGCGCGAGCGCAACTCAAGGAGCGCTGTAATGCACTACATGCAGATCGGGTTGGCCCTGGCCACCATGGGCGCCATGTGGGAATATCGGACTCCGCTCATGGCCGGTCCCGCCTGGCCCAGCATCGAGCTGGTAGCCGACCGGGTGGAGCCCTCGCCGCCCACGCCGTGGATCCAGGGAGATCCGGCTGACTCGCTCTACCGCAGTGCCCGCGAGGCGCTGAGCCGCCGCGACTACCGATTGGCGGCGAGCCTGTTTGGCCAGATTCCCGCCCGGTTTGCCCGGTCCGGGTATGCCGGAGATGCGCTCTACTGGCAGGCCTTCGCTCTGTACCGGCTGGGCGGGGACGGCGATCTCCGAAAGGCGTTGGCCGCCCTCAAATCGCAACGGAAGCGGTTTCCTAGCGCGGCAACTCAGGGCGACGCCGCGGCACTGGAGCGTCGGATCCAGGGAGAGCTGGCACGCCGAGGAGATCGAGAGGCGGCTGAATCCGTCTTTGTGATGACCACCGACATCGCGGGAGCGGCGAACCCTCCAACACCACCCACGCCACCCACGCCACCCACGCCGCCGACACCTCCGACGCCGCCGACGCCACCAACACCACCCACGCCCGGGGGAGAGCGTTGCGCGACCGATGATGACGACATGAAGGTGGCCGCGCTCAACGCCCTGCAGCAGATGGACGCAGCCAAGGCCCGGCCCATCCTGCAGCGGCTGCTCGCCCGGCGCGATCCGGCCTCCGCCTGCCTCCGACGCAAGGCTGTGTTTCTGATTGCACAGCAGGACCAGCCTGGTACCGAGGACATACTCCTGCAATCGGTGCGCTCGGACCCTGATCTCGAGGTGCGCCGGCAGGCAGTCTTCTGGCTCTCTCAGGTGGGCACCGACCGGGCAGTCAGCGCCCTCGATTCCATTCTGCGCTTCTCCAAGGACCCCGAGATTCAGGAGAAGGCGGTATTTGCCCTCTCCCAGCAGGACAACCCGCGGGCCCAGCAGGCGTTGCGCGCCTACTCCGAACGGGCTGATATCCCGGAGAACATCCGGGAGAAGGCAATCTTCTGGTTGGGACAGGGAGGCAGTCCAGAGAACGCAGCCTTTCTCCGAAGCCTCTTCGGCCGGCTGAAGAGCGATGAGCTCAAGAAGAAAGTGCTCTTCTCGCTGTCACAGATGGGCGGGGACGAGAACGGCCGGTGGCTCATGGCCATAGCTCGCGATACGTCGCAAACCCTCGAGATGCGCAAACAGGCGCTGTTTTGGGCTGGCCAGGGCGGAGAAATCCCCATCACCGACCTGACCCGGTTGTACGACACCATGAACGACCGGCAAATGCGGGAGCAATTGATCTTTGTGTATTCTCAACGCGATGAGCCCGCAGCGCTGGACAAGCTGATCGAGATCGCCAAGAAGGACCCCAACCAGGAGCTGCGCAAGCGGGCGCTTTTCTGGCTGGGCCAGTCGGACGATGCTCGGGCTGTTCAGGCAATTCAGGACATCATCGATCAGCCCTGACCCGATATGCGCGTTTCGATTCTGCTTCTCGGCGCTCTGTTGCCTTCAGCGCTCTCCGGCCAAACCCTGGAACAGCGCTTGGGAGCAGTGCCGGATGGGACGGTGCATCTGAGCTTCGCTGCCCGGCCGGGTGTCTGCGGTAGTGGAGCGAACAACACCAATATCCGCCAAGCAACCGATGAGTGGGAGACCGACTGCGAGAGCCAGCCAGTGCGAGTCTCGCTCGAGGTGACCAGGGGGCAAGCGATTGCCGTCCGCACCTATGTTGGGGGCCGCTGGCGTGGGGACGCCAGCGTCACCGATCTCGGCGTGGTGCGGCCGCAGGAAGCGGCGGCATATCTCCTGGAGATCGCCTCCCGGCCCGGTGACCTCGACGGAGATCCCGTGTTTCCAGCTGCGCTGGCTGACAGCGTTATCGTCTGGCCTGCCCTGCTCCGGTTAGCTCGAATCGAGCGCCTGCCAGAGGACCGTCGACGCACCGCCGTGTTCTGGCTGAGTCAGGCAGCCGGGGAGGCTGCCACCCGTGCGCTCGACTCTATCGCCGGGGACCCCGAAGGCAACCGGGAAATCCGCAAGCAGGCGGTGTTTGCCCTGTCGCAGCGAGATGGCAACGAGGGAGTCCCCGCGCTCATTCGCATCGCCCGCACCAACCCCGACCCCGAGCTGCGGAAAACCGCCCTGTTCTGGCTGGGCCAGAGTGAGGATCCCCGGGCCCTCGATCTGTTCGAAGAGATCCTTCGCTAAGGCGAAAGCGGCAGGCTTGCCGGGCCTCTTGACGGGGCGAGTGTCGTTTTCCATATTAACCGTATGGTTAAACCAACCAGTTCAACCAGGCGGTTAAAGAAAAAGACCGGCCCGGCACCCGCAACGGACGACCAGCAGACCCGGGAGCGAATCCTCGACGCGGCCCACACTGTCTTTCTCCGCAAGGGAACGGCAGGCGCCCGGACCCAGGAGATCGCCGACGAGGCCGGCGTCAACAAGGCACTGGTGCACTACTACTTCGGCACCAAGGCAGCCTTGGCCGACGCTATCTTCGAGCGCTCGATAGGCGCCCTGACTCCTCTCATCTTCGGAATCCTGGCGGACGAGCAACGCACCATCGAGCAAAAGGTCCGCGAGATCGTGCGGGCTCAGATCGCGTTCCACACTGCCCACCCGTACGTCGCCGGTTACATGATCTCCGAGATGCACGCCGAACCCCAGCGAATGGTGGAGCTGGTGGCGAAGCGCGGTGGCCCGCCACTGGAGGTGATCCGGCGGCAGCTGCGGGAGGCGGCTGAAGCCGGCGCCATGCGTCCCATCAGCCCCGAGCAGTTCGTGGTCAACATGATGGGGCTTCTGATCTTTCCCTTCGCCCTGCGGCCCGGGCTCAGCGTCATGCTGCACTTCGATCAGGACCGGTGGGCGGCCTTCATGGAGGAGCGGGGCCGGCTTCTCCCCGACCTCATCCTGGCAGGGCTTCGTCCATGAGCCGGTCCTCTGGCTACCTCCGCCACGGTTCGCTCTTCCTGGCGCTAGTGATGGTCACTCGAGACGCGGCAGCCCAGGACACCTTGCGGCTGAGCACGCTTCAGGGTGCCGCGGTGCAGGCCGATCCGCGGGGCGAGCAGTTTCAGCTGCTGCGATCGGCCACCGATGAGCGATTGGGGGTACTCGGTTCCGAGCGGCTGCCCCAGGCCACTCTCAACGGGCGGGTCTCGCACCAGAGCGATGTCACCATTCCCAAGACGACTGTGCCTGGTGTGATATTTCCCGACCTGCCGAAAGATCGTTGGGAGTCGACCGTAGACGTCCAACAACTGCTCTATGATGGCGGCAACCTTTCCCAGCGTCGCCGATTGGAGCAGGCGCGGCATGACGAGTCAGCGGCGGGAATAACGGCTGAGCTCTACGGTCTCCGGTCCGAGGTCAACACGGCGTTCTTCTCCGCGTTTCTCCTCCAGCAGCGATCGGCGGAATATGACGCGCTGATTACCGACCTGGATGCGCGACTGGCGTCTGCCCGGGCGCGGGTGGAGGCGGGAACTGCCCTCAGCCGCGACGCGGCCGAAATCGAGGCGGAGCGAGTACGCGCCGATCTGGACCGGGAGCAGGCCCGCGCTAGCCGGCGGGCTTCGCTCGCGGTTCTGGCCGACTTGGTGGCCCGCCCAATCGACACCAATGCCGTCCTGCTGCTTCCGACAGAAGAACCGGAGAAGACCCACGCGCTTTCCCCCGCGGCGATGGCGGAGCTGCGGCAGCGGCCGGAATTCGAACAGTTTCGGCGGTCGCGCCAGCGGTTGCAGAGCGAGGCCGCGCTGGCGGCCACCGAAAACAGGCCGCAACTCTCAGCTTATGGCCAGGCCGGAGTCGGGCTGCCCGGCTTAGATCAGTTGCGCACAACCTCGGATGCATTCTGGCAGGCCGGGCTCCGGGTGCAATGGAGACCCTGGACCTGGCGATCGGCGGGGCGCACGGCGGCGGCCCTCCAGCTGGAGCAGCAAAGTGTGGAGCGGGACGAACAGGCCTTCGCCCGGAGTCTGGCCCGCCAGGTGGCCTCCACACTCGAAGACATCGCCCGGCTCTCGGCTACACTGTCTCAGGATGAGCGGGTGGTCTCGCTGCGGACCGACATCGAGCGACAGGCCCGTGCCCAGTACGATGAAGGCTCCATTACAACGGCAGACTACGTCGAAGCTCGCACCGACGTGCTCGAGGCCCGTTTGACACTCCAGCGCCACCGCGTCGAGCTGGCGCAGGCACGGGCGACCTATCTCACCACCCTCGGACTCGCACCTCACCAAGGAGTACAGCAACCATGACCGGCCCGGTTGGATTGAGGTCTGCTGCCGTCATCCTGTTGAGTGTTGCTGCGCTGGCGTCGTGCCGGAAGAATGAGGTTGACGCCTACGGCAATTTCGAAGCGACCGAGGTGACCGTCGCTGCCGAGGTGAGCGGCCGGGTGCTGGACCTGCGCCTGGACGAGGGAGACCGGGTGGTTAAGGGGGCAAGGCTGGGGTCCATCGACACGATTCCGCTCGTACTCGAACGCCAGACGCTGATCGCGCGGCGGGCGGCCGGGGCGTCTCGAGCCCGCGAGGCGAGCGCCAATATCGCCGCGCTCGAGGTCCAGCAGGTCGTCGCTGACCGGGAGTTGGCCCGCACTAAGCGACTGCGGGAGCAGGCTGCCGCGACTTCCCAGCAGATCGATCAGGCCGAGCAGCAGGCTCGGGTGGTGAAGGAGCAGCTGGTCGGAGCCCGCGCTGCCCGAACTACGCTGACCCAGGAGCTGGCTGCGCTGGAAGCCCAGGTGGCGCAGATCAATGACCGGCTGAGCCGGAGCCGGGTGGTAAGCCCGCTGGCCGGCACGGTACTCACCCGATATGTGGAACCAGGCGAATACGTGCAGGCGGGGCAGCCCCTCTTCAAGCTGGCCTCGCTCGATTCGCTCACTTTTCGGGCGTACGTGAGCGGCGGGCAGCTCTCGACTCTGCGGTTGGGCCAGTCGGTGAAGGTCGGCGTCGACCGTGCCGATTCCATTGCGACGGTTCCCGGACGGGTCACCTGGATCGCGTCATCCGCGGAATTCACGCCCACGCCAATTCAGACCCGGGAGGAAGGAACCGATCAGGTCTACGCCGTGAAGGTTGCGGTCGGCAATCCCGACGGCGTGCTCAGAATCGGGATGCCTGGGGAGCTGGTCCTCGAGTCGGCGGGAGCGTC
>DASRIN010000111.1:0-3642 GCA_035649975.1 Gemmatimonadales bacterium | reverse complement strand
ATCTCGGGCAGAAGGTTCACGTGCACATGACCGTCCCCCGCATGACCGAACATGACCACGGGCATGTCGCGGGAGCGAGCGGCGGTTCGTACCGCGTCGATGTATTCGCCCATCCGGTCCACCGGCACGCAGGCGTCCTCGACGACCTGCAGCGACCGGCGGCCTTCGGGCAACCCGGCGAGGATAGGACTTGCGGCATGGCGGATGGCCCAGAGGCGTTCGGCGGCGATGGGTGAAAACGCCGTATCCACTGCCTGGCCCAGGGGACGGACCCGGGCCGTTGCCTCCTCCAGCGCGGCGCGCAGCGAGGCTTCATCATCGCGTTCCAGCTCGACCAGCAGCACGGCCTGGGCGCCGGGAAACCTGAGCCCCGTCCCCGCAATCCGATCGGCCGAGACCAGGTCCAGGAAGGTGCGGTCCAGCAGCTCGACAGCGGAGGGGCGGCAGAACGCCAGGGTGTCCACTGCATAGCTCAGAAGATCGAGCGAGCCGAGCGCGACCCGCAGCCCACCGCGGCAGGGCGGAATCGGGTCGAGACGCCATTCGATCTCGGTCACGATGCCGAGAGTGCCCTCGGCGCCGATAACGAGATCGAGGAGATCGCCGCTGCTCAGGTAGGCATCGAGAGCATAGCCTGACGAGTTCTTTCGGGTCCGGGGAAAGCGGCTCCGAATCCGACTCTCGGCCTCCTGGATGGCGGGTGCAGTGTCCCGCTCGAAGCGAGCCTGGGCGGCGGTTCCTCCATCCGGTGGTACTCCACGGCGCAAGGTGAGCAGCTCACCATCCGCGGTGATCAGGGCGAGCGCCTCGACCCAGCGTCGCACGCTGCCGTAGCGAACGGACCTCGCCCCTGCCGCGTTGGTGGCAACCATTCCACCGAGAGTGGCCCAACGTGCGCTCGAGGGGTCCGGTGGAAGCCGCAGGCCGGCGTGAGCGGCGGCAGCATTGAGATCTGCCAGGGTCACGGCTGTGCCCGTCAGGGCTCGGCGTTTCAGCGGCTGGAGGTCAAACCGCTGGCCGGTCATGCGCGTGAGGTCGACCACAACGCCGTCACCCACGTTGCCCCCACCCATGGCGCTGCCCGCGCCGCGAGGGATCAAGGGGACTCGGTGCTCGGCGGCCCAGCAGACGAGGCGCTGGAGGTCGGAAACATGGGCGGGCAGGCAAGCCGCGCGCGGCATGATCCGGTAGATCCCAGCCGCCTCGGAGTAGGCCGCCCGTGCCCGCTGATCGGTGCGGTAGATACCTCGAAGCTCGGGAGGAGGCAGCATGGCCCTAAGGTAACTATCTTCTGGCCTATGGCTGAGCACCCCCGCGCTCAACTGATTCACATCGACGTGGATCGCCGACTCGGGCACGAGTGGGACGAGTGGGATGGCCGGCCGCTTCCCAACTCGGGCAACTACGACTCGCCACCTGTCCTCTTCTTTGCCTGGTCGGCCGCCACCCTGGTCATTCTGCTTGGAGTCGTGGCGTTGGGTCTGTTTCTGCTCACGCCCAGGCTCAGCGCGCTCTACGATCATGCGCCGGCAGTTCTCTGGTCCGGGCTGCTGCTGACCAGCGCCGTGCTATTGGCCTGGTGGGGTCTGCTCTTTCTCTCTCATCAGCTCGACCGGCCCCTGCTGCCGGAGCGGCTCGGGGAGCGGGGCCCGTTCCTGCGCTTAATGCGGCTGACTTCGCAGGTGGCCGCTCGCTTCGGCCGGCGCGACTGGGTGGAGAACGCCGCGGTCAAGGTATACAACGCGCTCGCGGTGATGCGGCGACGAAAGGTTGGCCAGGGAGAGCTGCTGCTCCTGATTCCCCGCTGCCTCTCCAAGGTCACGCTCGACGGCGTGCTGGGAATTGCGGGGAAGTATGGGGTCCCCGTCTTCGTCGCCACCCGGGGGCAGCTGGCCCGACGAGTCATTCGGGAGCGGCGGCCCCGGGCGGTTGTGGCGGTGGCTTGTGAGCGCGACATGGTAAGCGGCCTGCACGACGTGGCCGGAAAGATCCCGGTGCTGGGCCTGACCATGACACTCCCCTCCGGCCCCTGCAAGGATGCTTCGCTCGACCTCGGCCAGTTGGAGCGGTGGGTACAGGCCTACGTGCTGTGAGCTTCTCTTGAACTACTGATCGCCGGAGGTTGCGGCAGGTGTTGCGGGGGGCTGACTCGGAGGTGGAGGCGGCCCCCCGTAGCGTTCGACCATCTTCTTCAGAACATCACTGACCTTGCGTGCCACCGGATGATCGCCGGGGACCTGCCGGTCCAGCTCGCGCTCCGGCAGTGAAGGATCCGCCGCCGGACGGTAGGATGTCTCGACCGAGAGCAGGCTACTGCCCGGCCGGGTGGGATCGGCCCAGGCTCTGACCCGGACGGTGCCAGTCCCGAGGGGCCGGGCGGAAGTAGGACGGCCAGTCTGGGCAGAGAACCAGCCGCTCTCCAAATACCCATCCTGGATCATGACCTTCCGGATCGGAATGGAGCTCGCCTTCAGGTCCTCAGCCAGGTGCCGAGTGGCGTCGCGAACCGGCAGGCGGACCTCGGTGCCGGCGGCGTCCGGCAGCGGAGCGAAACTGGGCCGGGAGGTGTTTGGCTGGCAAGCGACCAGGCCGACAACGAGGAGATGGCTTCGACGCACGATCAATCCTTGTGCGGCGGAGTGCCCGACGGATGGGTGTGCGGCGGTGTTCCCGGTGGATCGACGTGACCAGCAGGGGCCGGAGCCGTGGTGTCCCGCATCGGGGACTCAGCCTGTTCGCCGCCGGCGTGCTCGTGGCCCTCGGTGCGCTCATGCAGCTCGGCCTGGAGTACCCGGCTCGGAATGGCGGCCGCGTGCTCGAAGATCAGCCGGCCTCCATAATTGGCGGTGACGAAGAGGATACCGAGCCCTCCCAGGGAAAACAGCGTGACGAGAAGGCGCTCCCCCTGGCCCATCCGCCGCTCCCGCACGATTCGCCACAGCGCCAGGACGGCAAAGACTCCGAGTGTGATCAGTGCCAGCTTCTCGTGGGTCTCCATGACCCGGTGTACCGCCTCTCCATGCTCGATGTGGTCTTCGGCCTGGAGCCCGGAGATTACGGCGGCCGCTCCCCCAACCGCCCCCAGCGCCAGGGTCCAGAAGCTCACCAGCCGGAACCCCTCCCGCTTGGTCGCCAGCGCGGCCAGGTCGAACAGGACGGCGACCAGCAAGAGGGCCGTGGGAAGGTCGTTGAGGGCAGCGTGGAGACGAGGCCAGTCGTAGCCGAGCATAGTTTCTCCTGGAAACGTGAGCGGTGAGCGGTGAACAGTCAGCGGGAGTGCGGGGTGGCCCGCTTACCGCTTACTGCTCACGTTTGTACGACCCAATCCAAGGTCAATCGGAACCGGGGGATCGACCGAGTAATCATAAAACCCCCGGCCATTCTTGCGGCCGTGGAAGCCGGCAATCACCATTCGCTGAAGCAACGGGGGGGCGGCGTAGCGCGGCTCCCGATACGCGTCGAACATGATCTCGGCAATACGGACCACGGTATCCAGCCCGATGTAGTCCAGCAGCGTGAGGGGACCCATTGGGTGGCCGCAGCCCAGCTGCATGGCGCGGTCGAGATCTTCGGTAGAGGCGACTCCCCGTTCCAGCGCCCGGGCGGCATCCAGGAGATAAGGCACCAGCAGCAGGTTCACGA
>DASRIN010000110.1:0-5511 GCA_035649975.1 Gemmatimonadales bacterium | reverse complement strand
CGCACGGACATTCTCCCGAAATCGCAATCGGTGGATGGAACCGACCTGCCACGCCGGACTGGGCACATCCGTGGCGAGAACCATGCCGCGGCCCCGTGCTGACGGAAACGGCGCAGGTAGTTGTAAATATCGTAATAGAGCGCTGATAGAGCAGCAAGGGAAGTTGGAGCTCGCCTGCTGGTCCGGCAAATCACCACTGCGGATGACGAATTGAGAAGCTGGAACCCGAAGCCCTGGACCAGCCGTGGCCGGCGGGGGCTCAGGGGCTTTCGAGCAGCATCTACCTTAGCAGTTGCTGAATCCGAGTGGCGACATCGCGCCGTAACCGCTGACTTCTGGTGATCACCAACACAGTGTCATCACCCGCAATAGTGCCCACGATCTCGGACCATCCGGCCTGATCCAGCGCCTCGGTCACCGCCCCGGCCGATCCGCTGGCGGTCTTCAGCACCAGAAACGGCCCCACTCCGTCGACGCTGACCAGCAGTGCCGGAAGTACCTGCGCCAGTTCCGGCCGCACCGCGCCCCGGTGCGGATGGGTGTAGTACGCTCCCCCGCCCGGATCGGCAAGCTTCGCGAGCCCTAGCTCACGAATGTCGCGTGACAGGGTAGCCTGGGTGACCACGAAGCCCTGCTGAGAGAGCGCCTCTCGCAGCTCATCCTGGCTTTCGATGCGCTGTTCGCGGACGACACGGAGAATGGCTGCATGCCGCTGAGTCTTCATGAGGCGCGGTACACTTCTCTCCCCGCTACACAGGTCAGCAGGACATGATCGGGAGAACTCGCCAGCAACCGGTCGCTGGGCGTCCCTTCTCCCGGTGGCACCCGTATGACGGTACAGTCGGCCCACTTCCCGGGCCGGAGACTACCGGTGTCATCGAGACCGAGTGCTCGGGCGGCTCGCAGAGTGCAGAGCTCCACGGCCTGCTCGGCAGTGAGGCCAGCCCGTTTCTGCGCGAACCGGGCCTCGGCCAGCAGGTCGAGGCGGCCCACGCTGACCACCGAGTCGGTGCCCAGACCGACCCGGACGCCGGCAGCGAGAAAGGCCTGCAGGGGCGCTGCACCATGTCCGTGCGCCTGGTTCGACAAGGGGCAGTGAGCTACGGCTGCGTCGGAGGTGGCCAGCCGGTCAACGTCCTGAGACGTGACCTGAACTGCGTGAATACACAGGGTGCGCTCGGTCAGCACCCCATGCTGATCCAGCCACTCGACCGGTGTTCGGCCCCGGGATGGGGGCAGAGCAAAGCCGCGCGCGACCCAGGCCTGGGCGAAGGGCCCTGCGCCGGCCTGCACAAACTGCGTCTCTGCGGGTGACTCGGCAACATGGACAGCCAGCGGCAGCCGTTCGGTCGCCGCCCAGGCGGCCACTGCCTGGAACAATGGGCCGCTAACAGAGTAGGGGGCGTGGGGAGAGACGCCCAAGCGAACCCGTCCAGTTGCCCAGCTGGAACGCTCCTCCACTCGCGCTTGCAGGCCCGAGAGAGACTCGGTCAACTGCGCCGGGTCGGGGCCGAAGACTTCCTGGTAGGCGATACCGGACCCGTCTGCCTCGGCGAGCGCCTGAATGACCGCCCCGGAATCCCCCGTATCTGCCACGGTGGTCACCCCCGCCGCGTAACAGTCCTGCAGACCCTGACGGGCCGCAACCAGGTAATCCGCGGGGTCTCGGGTGTTCTTGATCTGCCGGAGATGCGTGATCCAGGCGGGAAATTCGGGTTCGGAAACCTGCCCCTCGAGACCGGTGAGCTCCAGGTGGGTATGGGTGTTGATCAGTCCGGGAAGCAGGACGCTGTTCGCAAACTCGAGCGAAGGCAGGTGGGAAGGACGGGGGACGTGCGCGTCTGGCCCCACAACCTCGATCCTGCCATCAGGGCCGACCAGCAGGGCGCCGTGCTCAATCGGAGGAAGGTCGATCGGCAGCACCCAACGTGCCGCCAGCCGCCGGGCCCGCTGTTCAGCGCGGCTGATTCGGCTGATTGGGGGCGGGGCCCGTTCCCCCCATGACTCCGGCTGTGCCGCCGCTGGTAGCCGTTCCCCCGTTGGTTTGCTGTTGGTTGGGAGCTTCGCCCGCAGGTGCGGTAGGGACGGCCCCGGGCGCGGCCTCCGGCCCACTGCCGCCCATGACCCCGCCCATGGACCCGAAGGGTGAGTGGACCGGGCAGAACGCCGCCGGCTCGGTTCCTGGTATGAACGACTCGATATAGTGCACGTCCTTGGGGCAGAAGGGCGTGGCCTTATAGCCCGTGGTCTTGTCCACGTCGAGCGCAGCGAGACCCGCCGGTCGGGGCCACGCCGGGGGAGGACTGCGTCGCTCGTAGACCTCGCGCATCATTGCAGTCCAGGCTGGGGCCGCCAGTACCCCGCCTTGAGCATTGCCCTTGATCTTCTGGGGTTGATCGAAGCCGATCCAGATGCCGGTGACCATTTCCGAGGTGAAACCGATGAACCAGACATCATTCCCATCGTTGGTTGTCCCGGTCTTCCCGCCAGCGGGGAAGTTGATCCGGGATCCCACCGATCCCACTGCGGTGCCGTGACGAACCACGTCCCGCAACACATCGGTCATGAGCCAGGCATGCAGCGTGTCCATGACGGCCGCGGTTCGCACCGGCGGTTGCCAGACGATTTTCCCCTCCCGGTCCTCGATCCGCAGGATACCGTTGGGAATGGTTCGGGTCCCCAGGTTGGCGAAAGCGGTGTAGGCCGCAATGATCTCCAGCGGAATCACGTCGGCTGAGCCGATGTGAATCGAGGGGAACGCCGGGATTCGGGTGGTGAGTCCGAACTTTGCCGCCTCACTGATGACCGGCTGCTCGCCCACCTCCATGCCCAGCTTGATCGCGATAATGTTGCGAGACAGGTACAGAGCCCGGCGCAGCGTCATCGGCCCGTCGAACTCCAGATCGTAGTTCTGCGGAGCCCAAGGCGGCTGAGCGGGATCGAGCTCGACGCTGAGTGGATCGTCCACCATGACGTGCGATAGCGGGTAGCCGGCTTCCAGGGCAGCCGCGTACACGATGGGCTTGAAGGTGGACCCGGGCTGGCGCAGGGCCTGGGTGGCCCGGTTGAACTTGCTGTCCTCGAAGTCCCGCCCGCCGACCATCGCGCGGATATAACCGGTCTTTGCCTCCAGTGTGACCACGAGGCCCTGCAGGTATGGGGTCGTGGTCCTGCTGTTGTCGTCGTTGTTGTCGCTCTTGGATTCGAGATACTGGCGATAGGTGTCGTGCGGGAACTTGCCGTCCGCGCCGCTCTCGATGGCCTCGAGCCGCGCTTCCAGCGCACGCTCGGCCGCCTGCTGGATGTCGAGATCCAGGGTAGTATAGATCCGGTACCCGGAGGTATAGAGCTCCCGGCCGAAGCGGGCCTCGAGCTGCTGGCGTACGTACTCGACGAAGTACTCCGCCACTCCGCTGTAATCCGAGTGGGAGGAGAGCAGCAGCGGATACGCCTTCCACCGCTCCGCCTCTTCGGTGTTCAGCAGGCCATTATCGCGCAGCAGGTTCACCACCGTGTTTCGCCGCTGCACATTCAGATTGGGATTTCTCCTGGGGTTATAGCGCGACGGGGCCTTGGGAATGGCAGCCAGCGTCGATGCTTCGGCGACGTTGAGGTCGCGGACCGATTTGCCGAAGTACCGCTGGGAGGCCGCCTCCACACCATAGGCCCCGTTTCCCAGGGGAATCTGGTTCAGGTAGATCTCCAGAATCTTGTCCTTGGGGTACTTCCGCTCGATCTCGAGGGCAACATGAGCTTCCCGCAGCTTGCGGCCCAGTGACTTGTCCCGGCCGCTGATGTCCTCATCCCAGATGTTGCGGGCCAGCTGCATGGTGATGGTCGAAAACCCCTCGGCGAACCGAAGGGCGAAGACGTTGGTCCGAATGGCGCCGAAAACCCGGTACCAATCGATGCCGTGGTGCTTGTAGAAGCGCTTGTCTTCGGTCGCTAGGAAGGCAGCCTTCACGTAGGGCGACATCTCGCCCAGCGGGATTACCGTGCGCCGCTCCAGCCCCAGGTCGGTGATGAGTCGGCCGTCGGCAGCGTACACCTTCGATGCCTGATTGGGATCGTAGCCACCCAACTCCTCGATCGAGGGGCAGGAATTGCCGGCGCAGGCGCGGCTCCACGCCGCCGCCAGCACCGCCAGCACGAACGCCAGCGAAGCCAGTACCCCGACCAGGATGTTGCGCCGGGCCCGGGGCGAAAGCCGAGCCGGCTTGAGACGCCACAGCCGGTCACGCTTCATTTCGGGATCATGATGCTGCAGAGGATCCATCGGATCCTGAGGATCTATCGGATCCTGAGGGTGGGTCATCTGCGCAAACTAGCCAATTGCCAGGCCTGAAACCAGCGGGTACCATTGGCGCCTATGAGTCAAGTGCTTAAAACTTTGACGGCTCGCGGACTGCTGCAGGACGCCACCGCGGGAACCGAGGAGCGCCTGGAGGGAGGACCCGTCACGGCCTACGTGGGGCTCGATCCCACCGCGGATTCTCTCCACGTTGGCAGCCTGGTCCCCATCCTCGGTGCCGCCTGGCTTCAGCGGCTGGGGCACACGCCGATCATCCTCATCGGCGGGGGGACAGGGCTCGTGGGGGACCCCAGTGGCAAGCGGGCCGAGCGTCCCATGCTTCCGGTCCAGGAGATTGACCGCAACGTCGAGGCACTCCAGCGGCAGGTGGCCCGGTTTCTCAACTTTGACCGCTCCGCACCGAACGGAGCTCGGCTACGTAACAACGCGGACTGGCTCCGGAAATTGCCCCTCATGGAATTTCTGCGGGACACCGGCAAGCACCTGACGCTGGGCTTCATGCTTCAGAAGGAGAGCGTCAGAAGCCGGCTGGAGACCGGCATCAGCTATACCGAGTTCAGCTATATGGTCATTCAGGCCTACGACTTCTGGCATCTGTTCCGAACCGAGCAGTGCGAGCTTCAGATCGGAGGCAGCGACCAGTGGGGCAACATCACCGCGGGCATCGAGCTGATCGGGAAGCGCGAAGGTCGGCAGGCCTATGGCCTGGTGTTCCCGCTGATCACCAATACCTCCGGAAGCAAGTTCGGGAAGAGTGAGGTGGGGAATATCTGGCTCGATCCCGCGAAGACCAGTCCCTACCAATTCTATCAGTTCTGGATCAACACCGACGACCGGGACGTCGAACGATACCTCAAGCTCTTCACCTTTCTGCCATTGGACCAGATCTCAGCTGCCATGGCCGAGCACGCGCGAGAACCCGGCAAGCGGGTAGCCCAGCGGCTCCTGGCGCGGGAGGTGACGAGCACGGTGCATGGCCCAGTGGCTACCGATGAAGCCATCCGAACCAGTGCCACCCTCTTCAGCCGGGGCTCGACCCAACGAGGAGAGACGGTCGATGTGGGGGCGCTGCCGGAGATGCCCACCCGAGAGGTGTCCCGCTCGGGCTGGGGGGGCAAGCTGCCGGTCGTGGAGCTATTGGTGGCGAGCGGGTTGGCCAGCTCGAAGGCCGATGCCCGGCGGGGTATCCAAGGCAAGGG
>DASRIN010000109.1:0-12062 GCA_035649975.1 Gemmatimonadales bacterium | reverse complement strand
TCAGGCAGTGCGATGCAGGCTGGCTGACCGCTGGACTGGCCATGGTCGTGCCGCTCACACTCCTCACGGCCTATCGCCTGCAGATCCTGATGCCCAACCAGCTCTCACTGCCGGTCAAGGATGCGGTCGGATTGATCCTGTCGGCGAGTGTGCTGAACCTGGTGCTTCCATCCAAGATGGGCGACATCGCGAAGGCGTATTTCCTCCAGCAGCGCGGGCATCTCTCCGGTTCGCTGGCGCTCTCTCTGGTTATTGTAGAGAAGACCTGGGATCTGTTGTCCCTATTGTTCTGGTGCCTGCTGGGATTGATCTTCCTGCCCAAGACCGGAGCTTTGTTCTGGGTCCTGACTGGGCTGATCGCATTCGGCATTCTGGCTGGTGGCCTGGTGCTCGGCTCACAGCGGGCAGCCGAGTTCGTGTTCTCCCGGCTGGGGTCGATCCGGAGTCAGACGGTGCAGGTGAAGGTGGAACGGATGGCTCAGGCCTGGAATGAGATGCGGCAAGCGGTCTGGATAGATCGACCGAAGCTAATTTATCTGAGTCAGCTCTCGCTTCTCATCTGGTTCCTCCACCTGGTACAGGTATGGCTATTTATCCTCGCGCTGAAAGGGTCGGTTCCCTTTCTCGCAAGCCTGGGTCTCACGCCTCTGGCTATTCTGGCTGGTCTGCTGCCTTTGACCTTTGCCGGCGTGGGCACCCGGGACGCGGGTCTCATCTTCTTCTATCGAGCGTATCTTCCGGTCCCGGTTGCAGCCGCGCTTGGGCTCCTCTGCACCTCCCGGTATGTGCTGCCCGCGATGGCTGGAGTGCCGTTCTTCAGCCGTCACATAACGGAGCTTCGAAGGTCCCAAGCGCTCCATCGCTAGCCCAACTGGTCCGGCGGCAACAGCTGCAATGACTTGCATTCGCCTTGACCCCTCTGCGAATGGGCCTGTATCGTAAGCCAGGAGATCCAGTCCTCGTGATCCGTTCGCGATCGACCATCAGCCACTCGCAGTTCGCTGCCAGACCACTACAACCAATCGGCGGAGCGTCGCCCGACCGGTTGCCTGCCGCCAGGGTATGAACGACCGATACGAGCTTCTTATTCTCATCCACCGGTTGGTGGGGTACCCAACGGCGTTCCTGGTGGCTCCGGCCGCGCTTCTGGCTTTCGCGCGACCGGCACTGCATAGGCGGTGGGGAAAGGTCTACCTGTGCGCGCTGATCTTCCTGTATCTAACGGGGACCTTCCTCACATTCGCAGGCCACGATTGGACCAGCTGGGACTTCGCCCGCAACGTGGTATTCAATTTCTTTGGGTTTTCCATGGTGCTCTATGGCTGGCGGGCGATTCATCTCTTTCGGCAGGTGGGGCAGCCCCGCCCTGCGCGACTGGATTGGGCGCTGGCAGGGATACTCGCGGTGTCCGTGGTGGGCCTGCTGGTGGTCGCAGCGGTGCGGGACACGCCTATGCGGCTCTTTGCGCTGATTGGCATCACCTTCTGCGTATTGGAGTTTCGCGAGCTGCGCGATGGCTTTCAACCCAAGAGCGTGCTCTTCCGCCGTCACACTCGATTTATTCTGGCCTCGTACTTCTACGTGCTGACGGTGGTCTCGATCGTTCACCTCGGAGATGAGCTTCCCCGCAATCTCAAATGGATCTGGCCCAGCCTGCTGGGCGTGCTCGTCATTGGCGCCACCGGTACTGCGGCACGCCGACTCCCGCAGCCACGGGGAAAGATTCTGCGTTTCGCTGTGGGACTTACCCTGGTTGTGACGGCGTTGTACGCGGGTTATGTGGCCTATGACCTGAGTCGCGGCGCACCGGTAGTTGGGCAGGGAATGGCCGAGGCGAATCGGAGCCGATCAGTCCAGCACAAGGTAGCCGCTCCGCACCCAGCGCCAAACGACTCTGACCGGTCGGACCAGGTAGTACAGCGACCGAAGTAGCTCCGGCAGAGGAAGGAAGGCCCGATCGCGTGCGGTGGGAGTCACCGCCAACCGAAGCAGGCCGGGCAGGACACGCTGCACATACTGGACCCGGTCGACCCGACGCTCGCGCGACTGCAGGAAGAAGGAATGCCCGGCAAAACCGGGCCCCGGACGGAAGTCTGATGGGTCCCGCTGGTGGTCGGCCTCGAGAAAGAAGCTCCCGCTGACCTGCTGTGCCAGCCCCCTGGCCTTCAAGTCGTTTCGCAGCGACCCGGCCACTTGGGGCGGCAGGTCAACTCCGAGCATCAGGTGCGCCAGCGCAAGCTGGAACAACAGCATTCTCCGGGTACCGGTCCTTTGGCTCTGTTTCAATACCAGTGGCCAGTCGAGGGACGGGCTGGTTCGCAGCAACGCCGCCACGTCGCATATCTGAATCAATCGCTGCCTTCGGTACATGCAGTCCTTGGTGAGCAGGATCGCGAGCACCAGCAGCAGGTCTTCCCACCCCAGCGTCGTCACAGAGCCGCCTCCTACCGCAACCCGCTGGCCCCGGGCCCATAGTTCTTGGAAATTCCCGGGATCGGGCAACCATTCAGCTCCCAACTTCCAGTGCAGATCCACACCCGCCCCCTCGTCGTTGACGAAAAACAGCTGCCAATCACGTTCCGCTTTCAAACGGTAGCCGTGAGTCCGCAGCAGCTCGGAGGCGCGAGGAACGTCCGGCACCCGAACCAGGAGGTCGAGGTCCCCGAATGGTCGCAGCACCGGATC
The DNA here is from genome assembly GCA_035649975.1 of Gemmatimonadales bacterium. Lineage (GTDB taxonomy): Bacteria > Gemmatimonadota > Gemmatimonadetes > Gemmatimonadales > GWC2-71-9 > CAVVWJ01. Next base: position 9,377 of record DASRIN010000109.1, on the reverse strand, counting down.
AGGATAGGAGACTGCGGCAAGCTCCGGTCCCTTGAAGGTGAGAGCGGGAAGGTCCTGCGTCTCGAGGGAGCTCAGGAGCATGAGAAGCTGTTCTCGGAGGATCTCGTTGTGCTGAGCGACCGCCTGGTATTGGCCCCCCAATCGGCCGAGCACGGACGCCGGAATCACCTCCTGACACTCGGTGCTCAAGACCCGGTGGAGAATGGGCACTACGCCATGCCGCGTTGCGATGCGAAGCAGACGTTCCCAATCGCCTAGCTTCTGAGCCGCGCTCCGAATATCGCCGCCCCGATCTGGGGTCAACTGATGGCGCGCACAAGCCAGAAGGAACTCAGCCTCGTTGTCGGGCTTCACCGGGGTCTACCAGTAGGGGGTGGTCGGTCAAGTCCTTCGATACCATAGGGCTCGGAAGTGCTCCTTCGGAATACTTCAACCTGGACTAAGGTAGGTCTTGCCGAACTGTCACTTTGGTGGCACCTTAGCGCACGCACGCAACGGATAGCTAGTTTGGAATCCCGCCCGCCGCGCCTCCGTGGAATTTACTGTGCTGATGGTGGCGTCAAGAGCGGTACCCCTTGCTCCATCAAGATTTGAAAGGCAAGTTAGGCCGGTGCACCCTTCGAAACCCCCTCGAGAGGTGCGGCGCCTTGTAGTAGGCGATCGCATCCTTATCGGTGGCGCTGGGCCCGCAGGGCTCACTGCCGGCTACCTGCTAGCCCGCCGCGGCTATCGCTCCTGTGTAGTTGAGGGCGACGCGCAGGTCGGCGGACTCGCCCGCACGGTCCGCTACAAAGACTTCCGCTTCGACATCGGTGGCCACCGCTTTTTCACCAAGATTCCGGAAGTGGCGGCGCTTTGGGATGAGGTGCTGGGGACCGATCTCATCGACGTGCCACGCCTGTCACGCATTCACTACCGGGGGAAATACTTCCGCTATCCTCTCAATGCCACTGAGGCGTTGCTTGGGTTGGGCCCCTGGGAAGCCGCCCGGGTGGTTCTCAGTTATATCCACACCCAGCTCCGTCCTTCCCTCGTGGAAGACACTTTCGAGCAGTGGGTGTCGAATCGGTTTGGTCATCGGCTCTTCCAAATCTTCTTCAAGACCTATACTGAAAAGGTGTGGGGGGTACCCTGCAGCGAAATCCGCGCCGAATGGGCAGCCCAGCGTATTCAAGGACTCTCGCTGGTGCGTGCCATCCTGGCGGCAACGGCGTTGCAGAAGCGGCCCAACGGCATACGGTCGCTGATTCACCAGTTCAAGTACCCGCGGCTGGGCCCGGGACAAATGTGGCAACGGTGCGCAGACCTGATGGTCGGCGAAGGCGGTGAGCTGCTCCTGAATCACGAGATCACCAGCTTTGAGCTGGCCGGAAACTGCATTGTTTCGGCGGGTGTGAAAACCCCGGATGGCGAACGGCGGTTCGAGGCCGAGCACTTCATCTCCACCATGCCCCTTCGTTCACTCGTTCGTGCCCTGGGATCATCCGCGCCGGACGCAGTGAAGCGGTCAGCCGAAGGACTCAGTTACCGCGATTTTATTCTGGTGGCTCTCATCCTGGACAAACCCCGACTTTTTCCCGACAACTGGATCTACTGTCACACCCCCGGTATTCAGGTCGGCCGGGTTCAGAACTTCAACAATTGGAGTTCGGCGCTGGTCCCCGACCCAACGAAGACGTGCTTGGGGATGGAGTACTTCTGCTTTCAAGGTGACGCCTTGTGGCAGCAGAAAGATCAGGATCTTGTCGATATGGCGACGAGGGAACTCGACACTCTGGGTCTGGCACGGGGGGCAAAGGTCATCGATGCCAACGTAGTCCGGATGCCGAAGGCGTACCCGATTTATGACGGAGCGTACCGCCGCCACCTCGATATCATCCGCTCCTTCCTGGACACGATCCCTAACCTGCACACCATCGGTCGGAACGGCATGCATAAATACAACAATCAGGATCACTCGATGTACACGGCCATGCTGGCGGTGGCGAACCTCCAGGGGGCAACCCACGACCTTTGGGCTGTGAACGACGATCTGGATTATCACGAGGAGCAGCTGATCACCAACAACGCAGCCACCGAGGCGGTGGTCCCGACTCAGCCGACGTCACGTAATGGGGACCGACGGCGACCTCGTTCGCGTGCTGCGGTGTAAGGTGACGCCCTCCAGCATCGAATCCCCATGTTGACGGTCGTCGTACCGGTGCGAGATGGAGAGAGATTTCTCCCCGCCTCGCTCTCTGCCCTGCGTGCGACCGACCTGCCACGAAGCACATGGGAGCTGATTGTCGTGGATGACTCCAGTAGGGACCGGTCGCCCGAGGTAGCGGCCGAGTATGCCGATACGCTTGTCCGGTTGAACGGTGGGCCTCGCGGCCCCGCTTGCGCCCGGAATCGTGGCGCAGCGGTCGCCCGAGGGGATGTCTTAGTGTTCGTGGATGCCGACGTGTGCGTCCATCCCGATGCCCTGCGCCGCATCCGTGAGATCTTCGATGGTCAACCTGACGTGAGCGCGGTGTTCGGGGCCTATGATCTGGCACCACCTGCACGAGGACTGGTCAGCCAATACCGTAATCTGCTCCACCGATACGTACATCAGCGGGATGCTGGGGATGCGGTGACCTTCTGGGCCGGCTGCGGGGCAGTGCGGGCCGGCGTGTTCGCCGGCTGCGGTGGATTCGATGAATCAAAGTACGTCCAGGCCAGTGTGGAAGACATCGATCTGGGCTACCGGATGACGGCACTCGGCCATCGCATCCTGCTTCGCCCCGAGATCCAGGCCACTCATCTGAAGCAGTGGACCCTCTTCAGCATGGTGGTCACCGATGTGCTCCGCCGCGGTATTCCCTGGCTGCGCCTGCTGCTGGGCCGAAACGATCCCCCCCCGCCGACGCTGAACCTGCGAGTTTCGGAGCAAATCTGTACCGCGGCGGTCGTCATCGCCGGTTTGGCCGCTGGTGCGTGGCTGAAAACCAGCGAGCCCTGGTGGGTCGGCATTTCGGTTGCGGCAGTGATCACCGTTCTGGCGATTAACCAGCAGCTGCTCGCTTGGTTTGCGCGCCACCGGGGCTGGTGGTTCGCGGTTGGGATCATCCCGCTACGACTGCTGTACTACGCTCTGAATGCGTTTTCCGTTGTCGTGGCCTTGGCGTCGTTTGGCTTCGGGCAGCAGCACCCGGGTTCACGAGCCCAGAAGACGATGGCTTCGACCAGTGGGTCGAAGTAGGGAATACACCGCGGCGGCGCCGGCGCCGCTGAAGAGGAACAGAAGGGGTAAGATCGGAATCCGGTAGCGGAGTTTCGCCACGAAGAGGGCGTATCCCAAGGCCCAGGCCAGGATCACGGCAAGGATCAGACTTGACGCTCGCCGGTTGCGCTTGAAAGCAACGGCGATGCCGGCCAGCGCCAAGATGAGCTCCACCGCAAAGGATACGGCGCTCACGAGATCTCGCAGGCCCCGGTCGAAGAGCGGGCTCACGGGCAGCCTAGGATCCTTCTGGTGCAGTTCGTTCCGTCTCTCGGGATCGTCGCTGGTAAGCCGGGTGGGTGTAAGCTCCCAGAACTGAAGGAACTGACGTCCGACCCGGGTCAGCAGGTCTCCTGGTTTGGTCCAGGCCCAGTCTGCCAGCGCTGCCAAGAGCCCTTTGCGATCGACCTCATGCGAGTCGACGGGCGCGATCCTGGCCCCCTGGGTTGTCACGGGCACAAACTCGCGATGGATGCGGTAGTTGCGAGTAATCCAGGGGCTGAGTACCAGGCTGAACGCGAGTGCCAACGTGGCGAGATGTGCCAGGCGCCGAGCCGGGCGGGAGCCCAGAGTGACAGCCATCCAGGCCCCTACCGCCACTGGGAGGATCAGCGCCACGGGGCGCAGCTGGGCCAAGATGCCCAACAGCCCGCCGACAGCCATGGATCGGGTGAGCAGGTCCCGTTCCGAAGCCTGCAATGCCAGGAGAATGATGGCGGTGAGGAGCACGGCGGCCACGGTTTCAGGGTAGAGCAATGCTGACGTGATGACCAGCAGAGGGTCGAACGCATAGGCGAGTCCTGCTGCCACCGCGGCCCGGCGCCCGAAAGTGCGCCCGGCGAGGGTATAGACGAGCAAACTGCCGATACCGGCAACTGCGGCCTGGGCCATTCGAAGGAAGCCGATGCTCACTGGAAGACCGAGAGAGAGCAGGGTAAGAAATACCGGGTAGGCCGGAACCCCGGCATACCCGGCTCCAAACCCAGCTCCGCTGGCGAGATGCCGTGCGCTGTCGACGTAGAGCGCTTCGTCCGCAAACCTGAAGGCGCTGCCGAGCGCGATGGCACTAGCAATTCTGGCGATCAGTGCGCCAGCCAGCAGGAAAGCCGCCAACCTCACCGACAGCGGTGACCAGGGCACCTCTGGTTCCCCCGGGGCGGGTCGCGCCGGGCTCGACGTCAATGGCAGCGGGCGGGGGAATGAATCAGCGGCAGCATGGCTCGAACCGGAGTCGGGAGAATGCCACAAAGTGCACGAGTTTCAGCCAGTCTTGCGGGTCACTCGATTCGGCAGCAACTTGTTTGAGGGATCGACCTTGTGACACCTCTGTCCGGCCACCCTGCCGATCGATCTTTCTTGGTGAGACCGACCGTATGGCGCCCGGCGGCAGCCTTTTTATTGGTGCCTCATTCTTTGCCTGGGGTTCTCCCTTGTCAATGAGAGCCGGGATTATCCTGTGCGCGTTCCTTGCGGCGGGTGGAGGCGCCCCGCTGGCATCGGTGAGCGCGCAGGCGGACACCAATGCTCGCGCCTCAGGCGATTCGGCGGATGTCGTGCGGCCAGGCGATCTGATCCGGCTCAAAATCTGGCGTGAGCCTGATATGTCCGGAGATATCCCTGTCGATGAGGCAGGTGTCGCCGCACTCCCCCGGCTGGGTCAACTTCGGGTGGCCAATCTTGCGGCCGACTCACTCAAGAAGATGCTGCTCAGCTCGTATGCCAAATACCTGCGGGACCCTGCGATAGACATCACTGTGCTGCGTCGTATCACGGTGCTTGGGGCGGTACGCACCCCGAACGTGTATCACGTCGACCCCACGATGACGGTGGCCGATGCTGTGGCTATGGCCGGTGGCCCCGCCGCCGATGGAAGGATGAATCAGGTGGAGCTGCGACGCCGGGGGCCTGGCACGACTATGAAAAGGTACGAGCTCAACCGTGACGCCCTCATCGCCGACACTCCACTTCGCTCCGGCGACGAGCTGTTCGTGCCCCAGCGGAGTTGGCTCAGCCGGAATGCAGGCCTCGTGCTCGCAGGAATCGGCACGGCGCTGAGCATTGCTTACTTCGTGGGCCGCTACTAGGAACCATATCTTGAGCCTACCAACACCTCGCGATCCGTCTACCAACGGTGCCCTCGTTCGCTTCGAGCCTCGGGTGGATGAGCCCGAGATACGACTCGGCCAGGTCATTCCTGCACTGCGCCGGAGCAAGTGGATAGTCTTGGCCTGCGCGGCAATCTCAGTTTCTGGGGCATGGCTCTACTCCCGCAGCGCCAAGGAAGTCTATGAAGCAGAGGTGTCGGTCCAGATCGAAGAGAAGCAGTCCGCTGCACCCGACGTCCTTCGGATGTTTTCCCCCAACAGCGACGTCAGCACGGACATGCAGGTGCTGGGGAGCCGCACCTTGGTTGAGGATGCTGCCAGAATTCTGGGTCTGCAGGTCCGGTTGATCGCTCCAGAGGGTGTGCCCCGTGATCGGCTGCTCAGCGAAATCAAGGTCACCCCGGACGCCGAGCACGCTGAATACCAACTTACCCGGCGTCGTGACGGTAGCTTCGAGGTGAGTGACGAGGATTCTCTGCTCACCCGGACACGCCCCGGAGAACCGCTGGCGCTCCCGGGAGTTGCCTTGCGTCTCACTGCCGAGGCGGCCAACTACCCCGAGTTTAGCTTTCTGGTCCGCTCCTTTTCCGAAGCAGTTGCGAAGACCGAGGTCACCGTAGAGCGGGCAGGGAACGAGCGCGATCTCGCGGACATCATCAAACTGCGGTACGAGGACACTGACCAGGGACTGGTGTGGAAGGTTCCGAACATCATTGCCGAACGGTTCATCGCGCGTCGTCGAGAAGCGCAAGCGAGTCAATCTCGGAGCCAGGCCAAGTTCCTTCGGCAGCAGCTCGACACCCTTGCCGCCCAACTCGCTACGTCTGAGGAGGAGTTGAAGACGTTTCGGGAACGCTCGCGCGTCGTCAGCCCCGAGGTCGAGGCCAACAGTCAAATCAACCGGCTGGTCAATCTTCAGGCGGAGCGAAGCTCACTGGAGGCGGAGCGTTCGGCACTGGCCAGCCTGGTACAGGAGGTCGAAGCACGGCAGCAGCAACGAGCACCCGGAAAGCCGTCCGCATACCGAGAGCTCCTTGCCTTCCCCAGCCTGCTCCGGAACCAGGCTGCCTCTCAGCTGTTGAGCTCGCTCTCCTCAGTCGAGAATGAACGCGCCACGCTGCTGACTCGGCGCACCGAGGCGGATCCGGATGTGCAGTTACTCTCCCAGCGGATTGTCGAGCTCGAGACCCAGCTCAAGACCATGGCGGTGGCGTACCTGGAGGGCATTAGCAACCAACTGACCTCGCTTGACGCCGCAATCGCCCGGTTTGGTGGCGAGTTGGGTCAAATGCCCCGGAAGGAGCTGCAGTTCGCTCGCCTCGAGCGCAAGCCCCAGGTCCTGAAAGAGTTGTATACCCTGCTACAAACCAGATTGAAGGAGGCTGAGATTGCGGAAGCCGCCGTGAACTCCAATGTCAGCATCGTGGATCCGGCGATCCCTCCGCGCGCTCCGATGGCCTCGAAGACATTGCTGCTTATGCTGGCCGGTCTGGTGGGTGGGACCCTGCTGGGTATTGGACTCACGATTCTCAGGGAATATGCGGACCACTCGATCAAGACCCGGTCCGACGCCACCGCGGCGAGCGGTCTCCCAGTCATGGCGATTGTGCCACGGATTCCCCGCCAGAGCCACCGGGGCGCGATCATAGCCAGACGGAGCACCGCCAGGAAATCCGAGCCGCCCATCGTGCATCCGCAGCGAGATCCCACGGGGACCTCCCCGGAATACACCTTTCTCGCCGGTGCCTCTTTGCCGGAGAATCCGGCAGAGGTTCCAACGGCCAAGACGGATGCCCAGGCGCTTGTCGCCAGACATGCTCCCGGCCGGATGAGCCTGTCTCGGGGCGCGAGCGCCGTAGCCGAGGCCTACGCGATTCTCCAGACGAATATCACCTTTTCCCGGCCTGAGGAGCAGCTCAAGGTCCTGGCGCTCACCAGTGCCCTCCCCGGCGAAGGCAAGACCACCACCGCGGTAAATCTGGCGCTGACATTATGCCAGCGGGGGTTGTCGGTGTGCCTGGTGGACGCAGACCTGCGGCGTCCGCAGCTGCACGAAATTTTCCATGTTCCTCGCGAGCCAGGACTCTCCGAGGTGCTGAAGGGACTCCGAACCTTCGAGAGCGCCTCCCGGCCCATGCAGATCGGCGAAGGGCCGCAGCTGGCGGTACTTACGGCGGGAGCGCCGGGGCTGAGTGCCCCCGCACTGGTCGGCTCGACCCGCATGCGGACGCTGCTGAACGAGCTCCGTAATCAGTTTGACCTGGTGATCCTGGATACGCCTCCCGTCAACATCCTCACGGATGCAGCGTTGCTTGGCGTCAACGCGGACGGTGTGCTGGTGGTGGTGCGTGCCGGTGCGACCGATGCGGCTGCTCTGCACTACGCAATGGAGCAGCTCAATCATGTCCGGGCTCCGGCGCTGGGCATCGTCATGAACGACGTAGACCTCAAGCGCTTCGGAGCGTATGACGGTGCATACCGTTACTACGGCTACGGGACATACACCGATGCCGGCTCCAACCAGAGCTAAACAGGAGAGTACTTCCGAAAAGTTGATATGAAAGACTCCGCAGCTCTCGAAGGCTCTCCAGCCGGGACTCACCGGAACGGGACGGGGAATGGGCAATCCGACACCTGGAGACCTCGTCCTCACCCTGGCCCGGCCCTCTTTGTGCGGCTGGCCCGGACCACTGACATGGTGGTCGGCCTGGCAGCCTTGGTCGTCGCTTTTCTGATCACCAACCTCGGCCGCATGCCTCAGGGCTTTGGAGAATTCCTGGCCCTCCGACTGACGGTCAAGAATCTGGTTCTGCTGGCCGCGTTTGCCCTTATATGGCGACGGATATGCACAGCCAGCGGACTCTACCAGTGGAAGGTTGTTCGGCGCCGGCGGGATGAGGCCATCCGCATTTTCATGGCTACCGGGCTAGGAGGTGCGGTGGCTCTGATATTTGCGGCCATCAGTGTCACCGGCGCATTCCAGGTAGTCACCGTGCTCAGTTGGGTAGTCGGCACCGCAGCCGCCATTCTGTTGGTCCGACGATTCCTGCATGGTCTGATGACAGTTGATGCAGACACGCGTCGCAGTGTGCTCATCCTGGGAATCGGTCCGCGGGCCCTGCAGTTGGGGCGTGAACTCTCGGAGAAGTCGGGGGACCGGATCGTGGGCTTTGTGGATGCCCAGCCTCCTGCCGGCAACGCGGTGGGGGATCTCTACTTGGGGGACCTCCAGGACCTCGAAAACGTGGTCCTCAAGCACGCGGTCGACGAGGTGTATATCGCCCTGCCGCTGCGCTCGCACTACGCCGAGATCGAGGCAGCCTTACGAGCCTGCGAGCGCACCGGTGTGCGCGCCAACTGGCTGGCGGACGTCTTCGAATCGGCTCGGGGGAGGCGTCGGTACGAGGCCTCGGAGGCAGGTGATGTCATCAGCATTACCGGGGAGGCGGAACACGGCCGTCTACTGCTCAAACGTCTGGTAGATGTCGTTGGTGCGACCGTGGGGCTAGTCGTCCTCTCTCCCGTGTTGGTCTGCGCTGCGCTCGCGATTCGGCTGACCAGTCGGGGACCCTTGCTCTACGCTCAGGAGCGGTTCGGGTTGTACCGGCGGCGGTTTCGGATGTACAAGCTCCGGACAATGCTCCAGAACGCCGAGCAGCTGCAGGAATCCCTCGAGCACCTCAACGAGGCGGACGGTCCGGTCTTCAAGATCAAGGATGATCCGCGAGTGACGCGGGTGGGACGTTTCCTCCGGCGGACATCGATCGACGAGATTCCGCAGCTGGTAAATGTCCTGCGCGGCGAGATGTCGCTGGTGGGTCCTCGCCCCCTGCCGCTACGCGATGTCGGGCGATTCACCGAAGCCACCCTGGTGCGGCGTTTCAGCGTGCGTCCGGGACTGACCGGCCTCTGGCAGGTCAATGGCCGCAGTGACCTGAGCTTCGAGCGGTGGATGGAGCTGGACATGCAGTACATCGACCAATGGTCGCTCGGGCTAGACCTGAAGATCATAGCTCGAACTATTCCCG
>DASRIN010000108.1:0-3176 GCA_035649975.1 Gemmatimonadales bacterium | reverse complement strand
GAGAGAATCAAATGGTGTCGTTAAGCTAGGTTAGGCAGCGACGCGGAAGGAATTGGGCAGTTTGTATGCCAGTGCGGAATGCAAAAGTCTTCAGTTAGGTGGGGCCTCCCTTCGCTCGATCTCGGTCACGCCTTTCACCCTGCGCACGGCCTTCAGCACCTTGGCCAGGTGCGGAAGATTATCCACCTCGACGAAGATGGTGCCGAACACGGTGCCGTCGCGGGTGCGGATGTCCGCCGCCCGGATGTTGGTGCCCGTCTGGCTGATCGCCTCCATCATGTCGGCGTAGAGCCCGCGCCGGTCCTCGCCCGTCACGGCAAGCCGCACCGCGAACGACTCGCCCTGGCTTTCCTGCCAGTCGATCTCCACCCGGCGCTCCTCGGCGGAGAGCGTGAGCAGGTTGGGACAGTCGGAGCGGTGGATCGAGATGCCGCGCCCCTGGGTCACGTAGCCCACGACCGAGTCGCCCGGGACCGGCTGGCAGCACTGCGCATACCGCACCATCAGCCCGTCCACGCCCTGGATCTTGATGCCGCGGCCGAGCCGGATCCGGTCGATCACCCGGCCGAACACCGTCGGCTTGGGCTCCTGCAGCTCGTCGCTCGGGAGGTCGGGATAGAGCGCGCGGATCACCTGCCCGATCGCGACGTCGCCGCGGCCCACCGCGATCTCGAGTCCCCGTCCGTCAGCGAGCGAGAGCACCTGCGCCGCGCGGGCAAGCCGGGCGTCGTCGGGAGGATCGAGCCGGCGGCGGCGCACCTCCCGGGCGAGGATCTCCTTCCCCAGGGTGACGCTGACCTTCTCTTCCTCGTGGTTGATCCACTGCTTGATCTTGTGCCGCGCGCGGGCGGTCCGCACGTGGCTCAGCCAGTCGCGGCTCGGCTTGGCGGAGGGACTGGTGAGGATCTCGACCGTGTCGCCGCTCCTGAGCTCGCGATGCAGCGGCGCGATCCGACCGTTGATCTTCGCCCCCTGGCAGCGGAGGCCCACCTCGGTATGGACGTGGAAGGCGAAGTCGATCGGGGTCGAGCCCTTGGGCAGCCGCTTCACGTCCCCGTGCGGCGTGAAAATGAAGATCTCGTCCTGGTAGAGGTCGACCTTCAGGAACTCGAGGAACTCCTCGGGGCTGTGAGTGTCCTGCTGCAGCTCGATGAGCTGGCGGAACCAACCCAGGTGCTGGTCCAGCTCGTCCGCCTTGCCGTCCCGCTTGTAGAGCCAGTGGGCCGCGATACCGAACTCCGCCGTCCGGTGCATCTCCTGATTGCGGATTTGCACCTCGAAGAGCTGGCCGCCGGGGCCGAAGATCGTGGTGTGGAGCGACTGGTAGGCGTTCGACTTGGGGCTCGCGATGTAGTCCTTGATCCGCTCCTGGATCGGGGTCCAGTTGTGGTGGATCACGCCGAGCACGTGGTAGCACTCGGGGACGGTGCGGACGATGACCCGAATCGCCATCAGGTCGTAGATCTCGTCGAAGCCCTTGTTCCGCTTCCGCATCTTCTGGAAGATGGACCAGAGGTGCTTGGGTCGGCCGGTGACCTCGAACCACTCGATCCCTGCGCGCTTGAGCTCCGCCTCGAGCGGCCCGCGGAGCTTGAGGATGGTCTGCTCCCGCGCCACGCGCTTGGCGGCCACCTGGTTGACCAGGTCGCGATAGTCATCCGGCTCCAGGAACTTGAAGGCCAGGTCCTCCAGCTCCGCCTTGATGCCCGCCATGCCGAAGCGGTGCGCCAGCGGCGCGTAGATCTCCCGCGTCTCGGTGGCGATGCGGTGCCGCCGCTCGGGGGAGAGGTGCTCGAGCGTCCGCATGTTGTGCAGCCGGTCGCCCAGCTTGATGATGATGACCCGCGCGTCCTTGGCGATGGAGAGCAGGAGCTTCCGGTAGTTCTCCACCTGCTCTTCGGCGGTGCTGCGGAAGGTGAGGCTGGAGATCTTGGTGAGCCCGTCCACGATCCCCGCGATCTCGGCCCCGAACTCGCGCGCGATGTCCTCCTGGCGGACGTCGGAGTCCTCCACCACGTCGTGGAGCAGCGCGGCGGCGATGGTCGCCGTGTCCAGCAGCTGTTCGGCCAGGATCTGGGCGACCGCGATGCTGTGGGAGACGAAATCCTCACCCGACATCCGCTTCTGGCCCCGATGGGCGGACGCGCTGAAGCGGAGGGCCCGATCGATGAGATCGAGGTCCAGCCGGTCGGCGTGCCGATCCAGGACGGCCGACAGCGCGGGAGCGAGCTCGGGCAGGGTCGAGGTCACGGTCCTACTTCGCGAAACGGAGACGGCATGTCCATGGACGGACAGGTACCGGTGCCGGCGCCACAGGATGGCGCCGCCACTAATCGGGTGTCCGCCGACGCGGAGATGCAGGAGCCGGCAGCCAGATGCAGTGCGGCCCCTGACTTACGATGGCGAGAAGTGCTCGGGACGTCAACGCGCTACCAGGCAGGCCCCCGGGGACCTGGTCATTTGGTGCCCCCGGGTACCATCCTTATCTCCCTATGGGTTCTGAATTTACCTCCTACCCCCGCGCCAGCTCCTGGCAGAACCCGGTGAATACCTCCACGTAGCGATCGATATCCTCATCGCTGTGTTGCACCGACAGGGTCCACTGCTCCTCGTCGCCCGGGGTCATGAAGATCCCGCGGTTGAGCAGCCAGGGGAACGAGGCCGCGAAGAGCTCCGGCCGGGTCTCCAGGAAGTCGCGGTAGTTGGTCATCGGCGTCGGGCGGTAGGAGACGCAGCCCTTGGCGCCGAGGTCGATCGTGTGAGCCGGAATCCCGAAGCGGGCGATCGCGGCCTGGCACCCATCAGCCAGCCGGGTTCCGAGACGGGCCAGGTACCGGTAGGCGTCGGGCGTCAGGATCTCCCGGAGGGTGACCAGACCCACGTGGGACACCAGCGGGTTGCCGTTGTAGGTGCCCATCTGGGAGACTCCGCGCTCGATGAGACGCATCAGGTCCTCCCGGCCGCCGAAGGCGGCCGCCGGGAGCCCACCCGAGATCGCCTTGGCGAGACAGACCAGATCGGGCTGCACCCCGAACCGCTCGGTGGCCCCGCCGGCGGCGATGGTGAAGCCGGTCTTGATCTCGTCGAAGATGAACACCACTCCGTGCTTGCTGCACAGCTCGCGCACCCGCTGGAGATATCCCGGCTGGGGGAGCACGATGCCGAGGTTCATCATG
>DASRIN010000107.1:0-3349 GCA_035649975.1 Gemmatimonadales bacterium | reverse complement strand
GCCGCCAGAATGACCCCCAGCGCTCCCAGCGAGAATCGCCCGGAGGACATGGCTGCAAGGTAAACGATGACTAGGAGTTACGCCAAGACGACGTTGACGCTCCCGGTAGCGATCCCTAGATTCGTCACACCTCGAACCCGTGACCCGCGAAGGGACTCGTCTGATGACCAACGGCTCGGTACGAGTCTCTGTCTTTGGGAAGACTGACCTGGGCCGCACCCGCGAACACAATGAGGACACCTTCCTAGTCGCCGATCTGACTACCGGGGAGGCCAGCCTCCAGCCCGAGGTGCGCGATCATGCGATCGGTCCACGCGGATCCCTCTTTATGGTGGCCGACGGGATGGGTGGGGCCGCGGCGGGCGAGCTGGCCAGTGCGATGGCGGCCGATATCATTCACCGGCACATGGCAACGGTTTGGGCCACCGAAGAGATGGCCACGGCCGCCCGATTCGCCTATCGGATGAAGGAAGCCGTGGAGCTGGCCAACAGCGAGCTCTACACCTATGCCCGCGAGCACCCCGAGGTCCGGGGAATGGGCACCACCGTGACGGCAGCCGGGATCCTCGGCGGGAATCTCTATCTCACACAGATCGGCGACAGTCGCGCATACCTGGTCCGCGGAAGCGAAGCCATTCAGTTGACCAAGGATCAGAGTCTCATGCAACGGCTGGTGGATGCTGGTGAGATTACCGAAGACGAGGCGGAACAGAGCGAGCGCCGCAACATCATTCTCCAGGCATTGGGGCCGGACCCCCGAGTCAAAGTGGACCTGACCCACCAGTCGCTCCGGAGGGGGGACGTTCTGATCCTCTGCTCCGACGGACTGTCTGGGCTGGTGCGGCGGGAGGAGTTCGCCGCGTTGGCCCGGCGGCACCCCGATCCGCCGGCGCTTTGCGCTGCCTTGATCGACCTGGCCAATCAGCGGGGGGGACCCGATAACATCACGGTTGTCACAGCGAGATTCGACGGCGAAGGCCTGGTCGAGGCGAACGGGGCGGATGGCGTGGGATATCAGGCCTACGACTTGCCGCAAGGCATTCAGGCGGATGGGGACTCTGAGTCCACGGCCGAGTCCCAGGTCACCGGCTCTCCTGAATCCGCCCTCAAGCTGGAGCAGCTCCGCAACCTAGGATTGATCGTGCTGCTGATTGGCGTGTTCCTCCTCCTGCTTGCCGTCTGGCGCTGACATTTGAGTTCAACCCCGGCCCGGAGTGAGGAAGCCCCGTTTGTTTCACCGCTCCGAGCCCGGCTCACCTGGATTGCGGCGCTCGCCTTCGCCTCCGGCTTCCCCTTCGGTCTTATCAACGAGACCGTCCCGATTTACCTCCGCACCCACGGCGTCAGTCGAATCGAGATTGGACAACTCAGCCGGCTGAGTCTGCCCTGGAGCCTCAAATGGGTCTGGGCTCCGCTGCTCGACCGCCACGGCACCAGAAAGCAATGGATCGTAAGCTGTCTGCTAGGATTGGCTGTTTTGACGCTGGCCATCGCCACGCTGCCGTCGGGCCAACTCGGGATCGCACTCTGGGTGGTGCTGGCCCTCATAGTCCTGCTGTCGGCGACTCAGGATGTGGCCATCGACGCCTATACCATCCAGTCGACCACCACTCGCGAGTTGGGTGTGGCAAACTCGGTGCGGATTACCATGTACCGCATTGCCATGCTCACCGCGGGCGGACTGTTGGTCTGGCTGGCGGGCCGGACCGGCTGGTCGGGGAGCTTTCTGGTGGGAGGCGGGCTGCTCGCGCTGCTCGCGGTCTGTGCCCTGGTGTTGCCGCCGGTGGACCGGATCGCCGAGAAGGCGTCGAGTGTGTGGGAGCCGTTGCGAGAGCTGCTCTCCCGGCGGGGAATTGCGACGGTCATCCTCTTTGCCCTGATTTTCAAGCTCGATATCGCTGCGCTGGAACCGATGATGCGGCCGTTCTGGGTCGATCGCGGCCTGTCTCTCGAGGCGATTGGCGCGGTGGTGGCCTCCGGCCGATTGGTTGCCACCATCGCCGGTGCTGCGGCCGGGGGCGTGTTCACCACCCGATATGGAATCTTTGCCGGTCTGTGGGCGCTGGGGCTGGTCCAGGCACTTTCCGCGTTGGTGTATTGGGCTACGGCCGCGTTCGCCTCCTCCAATTCCGCAGTCGTGCTGGCGGCCTATTTCGAGAGCTTCGCTGCCGGCCTGGGCACCGCCGCCTACCTGGCATTCCTCATGTCCATTTGCGAGAAACGCTACGCTGCCACCCAGTTCGCGGTGCTGTCGGCCCTGCTAGCGGTAACCCGGTGGATCGCTGGGGAGTTTTCTGGAGGGTTGGCTGACCGGTTGGGCTATGCGAATTACTTCCTGCTCACCTTCCTCCTGGGCCTGCCGGCTTTTGCCCTGATACCCCGACTCCGTCGGGTAACTGGCTAGCTCCCTGGTCAACTGACGAGTCACCGAGGCTTGGTGAATCTCCCACCCAGCCAGCGAGCCACGGCCTCCTGCATGAGCCGCTGCCGGTGCCAGGCGATAAGCACCGGAGGCCGGCCGGGCAGCTCCTCGAGCAGCCGGGGATGCCCAAACAGAATGAGCAGATCCGCACCGGCTCCGTGGTGTGCCAGCGCTTCGCGCGACGCCGAACCCAAGTCGGAGCGCCCCTTCCACGCCCTCGGCTCGGCAAAGATCATGACCACTCGGGAGCCACCGGAGTAACGGCCGATCAGTTCCGGACCAAGGGACCGGTGCACGTAGTCACTCGGGCTGGGTGGATACGGGCCCCCTATATCGTCGTCCACTACGACCAGATCGAGCGGACCGACCAAGGTCGGAGGCGCTCCTCGCGCCATCCCCTGCTTCAGCAGCGCATCGGCCAGTGCCTCGGCTGAGTCGTAGGGTCCCCGGGTAACTGGCGGTGTCGGTGCTGTCGCCGTGGCAAGCGCACGCTCGTACCGGGCAAGCGACTGGTCCAGGCGCTCCCGGCTCACGGTGCCGCTGGCCAGTGATGCCTCCAGGGCGTCACGCACCCGCCGGGGGTCGTTGGGATAGAGCAGCAGGTCGGCGCCGGCTTGCACTGCTTGCACTGCCGCGTCCGACTCCCGGCGGCCGGAGAGAGCGCCATCCATGATCAGCGCGTCGGTGACCACCAGGCCCTCGAACCTGGACTTGGTGCGCAGCTCGCCCAGCAGGCGGCGAGAGAGCGTCGCAGGGAGATTCGAATCATCCAGCGTGGGATAGGCCACGTGGGCGGTCATGATGGACGCCACTCCGCTCTCGATGGCCACAGTAAAGGGCAGAAGGTCGGTGGACCGAAGCGCCGCGGCCGGCGCCTCGACGACCGGCAGCGCGATATGAGAATCCACTGCAGTCCGCCCGTGTCCG
>DASRIN010000106.1:0-5423 GCA_035649975.1 Gemmatimonadales bacterium | reverse complement strand
AACGAGCTGGCCCGGTTCGGCATCGAGGTGACCTATGTGAATCCGGATCACCCCCGCCTTTGGCGCAAGGCGGTGCGGAAGTCCACCCGGGCCATTTTCGTCGAGACTCCTACCAATCCGCTGATGCGGGTGATCGATCTCGGCCCCATCGCATATGTAGCCGAAGAGGAGGGGCTGGGGCTGCTGGTGGATGCGACTTTTGCCAGTCCGATCAACTTTCGCCCCATCGAGCACGGTGCGGATGTCGTGATCACCAGCGCCACCAAGTACCTGAACGGACACAGCGACGTCATTGCCGGCGCGATAGCGGGTTCCACCTCGTTCATTGAAGAGGTCAACCGGCTCATGCGTCTCTGGGGCCAGGCCATCGATCCCCACTCCGCCTGGCTGATCGATCGCGGGATGCGCACTTTGGCCGTGCGAATGGAACGGCACAATGCGAATGGTCTCGCCGTAGCCCAGTGGGCCGAGCAGCACGAAGGCATTGCCAAGGTGCACTATCCCGGACTGCCCTCTCACCCCGATCACGGGTATGCGAAGAAGGTGCTCAGCGGCTTCGGCGGGATGGTAGGACTCGAGCTCAAGGGCGGCGCCCCGGCGGCCGAGCGGCTGCTCAAGCGGCTCAAGATGATTGCCCATGCGCCCAGCCTCGCGGGCGTCGAAACCCTGATCTCCGAGCCGCGGCTTACCTCCCACAAGGGGATCGGGGCCGAGGGCCGAGCCAAGATCGGGATTCCGGACGGCTTCCTCCGCCTGAGCTGTGGGATCGAGGACGGGCCCGACATAATCGGCGACTTAGAGCAGGCCTTGAAGTAGATTCCACCACCGTGATCCGCTTTGCCAACGTCTACAAAGCCTATCCCAATGGTGCGCTGGCCCTGAAGGACGTGACGTTTCACGTCTCCAAGGGTGAATTTGTCTTTCTCACCGGTCATTCCGGCGCCGGTAAGTCCACCATCATGAAGCTCCTGTTCGCCGAGCAGAAGCCGAGCGCGGGGGAGGTGCGGGTATCGGGATACAATGTGACGGCGCTGAAGCCGGACGAGGTACCGCGGCTGCGCCGCCGGCTGGGGATCGTATTCCAGGACTTTCGTCTGCTGGAGGACCGGAGCGCCGCTGAGAACATCGCCTTCGCTCTGGAGGTGACCGGAGCCCGGACCGATACTATCGCCGCCCGAGTAATGCGAGTCCTGACTCAGGTCGGACTCTCAGCCAAGAGCCGGGCCTATCCAAAGGAGCTCTCCGGTGGCGAACAGCAGCGCGTCGCCATCGCCCGGGCGCTGGTCAACGATCCGGCCATCCTGCTGGCCGATGAGCCCACCGGAAATCTGGACGAGCGCGCTACCCGGGGAGTGTTCCAGCTGCTCCGGGACATCAATGCCGGCGGGACGGTGGTCGTGATGGCCACCCACGATCTGGACCTCGTGCGGCAAACCTCCTATCGGATCATCGAAATGCGGGATGGCAGCGTGGTGTTCGACAGCGAGGTCGACGAAGCCGCTGCTGAAGCCCAATGAAGCTGCTCACCCGAGAAGCGCTCCTGTCATTCCGCCGGACTCCGCTGCTCTCCGCGCTCTCCATCACTACCATCGCCTTCTCGCTCTTTACCGTCGGCCTGTTCGGGCTGGTAGCCATCAACCTGCGCCAGGCGCTCAGGGGGTTGGAGGAGCGAGTCGAGATCGTCGCCTACGTGCTCCGGGGGACCCCCGCAGAGGCGATCGCGGTCGCCACGCAGGACATTGTCGCGTTTCCCGAAGTCCAGGACGTGAGCTACATCAGCGAGGAAGAAGCACTCCAGCGGGCCCGCACTGAGCTGATCGAATTCCGGGATGCCTACCGCGATCTCCAGGTCAATCCCTTGCCGGCCTCGGTCGAAGTCCGGCTCAAGGACGGCTACCGGGATGCGGCCACCGTCGAGCGCGTCGCGCAGCGGCTCAAGGGGTTCGGCTTCATAGACGATGTCCGCTACGGACGGGAGTGGATCCAGAAGCTCGATTACCTGCGCAACCTCACCGGCCTGGTCGGCCTGGTCATCGGTCTGGCGTTCGCCGCGGTTGCGGTCGTGATCATCGGTGTCACCATCCGGCTCACCATCCTGCAGCGGGCCCGCGAGATCTCCATCATGCGTCTCGTCGGCGCCACCAACTGGTTTATCCGGGGACCCTTCCTGCTGGAAGGCGCGCTGAAGGGTCTTCTGGGAGGCCTGTTGTCCCTGGTGCTCTGTTACGCCGGCTACATCCTGTTTCGGGACAAGAGCGGTGGCACCCTTTCAGGGTTGGTGTTCTTCCGACCCGAGCACATGGTGGTCATCATCATCTTTGGAGTCCTGCTTGGCCTCGGCGGGAGTCTGGTGAGCGTGGGACGGCATCTGAGGCATGTGTAGGCGGGGCAGACGGACAGCGGGGCCGGGGGGCGGTTGGCTCAGGATGCAGGTGACGATCCGCTGTGCTGTAGCTGCCCTCCTGCCCCGCTGCCCCACCGCCTCGCTCTGCACGCTAGCCGCGCTGATGTCGATTGCTCCGGCCGCAGCCACCGCGCAGAACGATCTGGAGGAGTCCCGGCGCCGACTCGACGAGATCCGCGCCGAGCGGGACCGGCTGGAGCGGCAGCGGGAGCGGCTCCAGGGGCAGGTGCACGACGTCAATGACGAGCTCAGTAACCTCGAGCGCCAGCGGGAGTCGACCCAGCGCATCGTCAGTGAGATTGAGCGACAGATCGGCGGCCTGGCATCGCAGCTGGACCGTTCCAGCGCCGAGTTGATACTGGCCCAGGACAATCTGGCGGAGCGCCGGGCGGTGCTGCAGCGCCGGCTGGTTGACATCTACAAACGGGGGCCGCTCCACACCTTTCAGGTGCTCCTGGCGGCCGAATCCTTTGGTGATCTGCTCAGCCGGTACAAGTACCTGTATCTCACCAGCGAGCAGGACCGTTTGTTGGTAGAGGACGTCGAGAAGCTGCGCAACCGGGTGGTCCAGCAGCGAAACAACATTCTCAATGTGCGAGGCGAGCTGGCCCGCCGCCGGGAAGAGCGCGAGGCCGAATTCAGCAGGTATAGCGAGTTGGCTACCGAGCGGGCCCGGAGGCTTCAGAGTCTCCGCCGGTCGGCGCGCAGCACCGAGCGGCGACTGGGCCAGCTGCAGAAGGACGAATCCCGGCTCAATGGACTGCTGGCGGCGCTGGAGCGCTCCCGCCGGGATGAGCTTGCCAGGGGAGCGCTCCGGGGCGCTTCGGCCGGCCCCGGTAGCATCACTACGGCGGACTTGGGCAAGCTCGATTGGCCGGTCGAAGGCGCGATCGTGTACCGCTTCGGCCGGGATACCTTGCCCAGCGGGGGCATCATCCGCTGGAATGGCGTCGGCATCGCCGCCAAAGTGGGAACCCCGGTCAAAGCGGTGGAAGCGGGGAGGGTGCGACTGGTGGGCCAGTTCGGAACCTATGGCCTCACCATCGTCCTGGAGCACGGGAACGGATACTACTCGGTCTACTCCCATCTGGAATCAGCGGAAGTGAAGCTGGGTACGTCAGTCGAGAAGGGAAGAGCGATCGGCACCGTGGGAGGCCAGAACTCGGACTACGGGCCTCACCTGCACTTTGAGATCCGGGGTGAGAACCAGATCGCGCTCGATCCGACGACCTGGCTGCGAAGGCGGTAGCTTACATTGCCAGCCCGATTCGTTCTATCGACTGGGCCCGGCCCCGCATCAGCGCGGCCTCGGCCAGGGAAAAGAGGTCGTCGGGGCTGGCGGCTGCCGGATGGGGATAGGTGACAATGCCGGCGCTGAAGCGGCTGGGCTCCAGTCGGGGATCGCTCTCGAAGGGGAGCGAAGTCAGGCGCTCGCGCACTCGAATGACCGACTGCCGGGCGCCCGCTTCACCGGTTTCGGGCAACAGGATGGCGAATTCGTCGGGACCGTAGGGAACCACCAGATCCGGCACCCGTAACTCCCGCCGGAGGGTCTGGCCCACCTCGGCGCGCAGCCGGCCCGCGGTATCTGCTCCCAGCCTCTCCTCCATCCCCTGCAGCTCGTCCAGGCCGAGCAGCACGAGGCTGAAGCTGAGGGAGTAGCGCCGGGCGCGCTCAAATTCCTCCTGTACCCGATGCTCCAGCGCGCCGGCGTCCTGGTCGGAGCTCGCTTCGTTTCCTGTGCGCTGGGGTTCGCTGCCATTCCCGGCGGGGCCCAGCACCCCGGGATTCTGCTGCGCCCGGATCCGAGCCGAGAGTCGGGCACACAGCTCCGGAAAGTGCACCGGTCCGACCAGTGCATCTGCGGCGCCGAGTGCCAACGCGGCCGCCGCCCCATCGGGACTCGGGTCGGATATCAGGACGATCCGAGGCAGGACGGAGTTGATGGTGGCTGGGGGTCCGGCGAACAGAGCATCGAGTTGCTCCTGGCTGGCCAGAGTAATGAGTACGGCGTCCGCCGGGAGGGTGAGGCTATCCTGCTCCACCAGGTGGAACCCGGCGCGGGTCAACGCCCGCTCCAATCCGGAGGGACGGGCCGTAGCATCCCCCAGAAGGAGAACGATTGGGCGGGCGGCCTCAGTCGCCTGCTGATTCACGCGAGGCAGGAAAGTGAATGGCTAACGTGCGTGCAACGGAGCGGTTGGGAGCCCATGTGTCGATCCAGGGCGGCGTCGAAAAAGCGCCGGTCAGGGGGAGGGCGATTGGAGCCACCGCGATCCAGGTGTTCACCAAAACGCCCAGTCAGTGGCGCGAGCCGAACATCCCAGCGGGGTCTTTTACGGCATTTCAAAGGGAATGCGAACGGCTCGAGTTCTCCAGTATAGTGGCGCATGATTCGTACCTTATCAACCTCGCCTCCCCGGATCCGGTCTTAAGTTCGCGGTCAGAGGCTTCTTTCATCGCCGAGCTTCGCCGGTGCGAGGGGTTCGGCATTCCCTACCTGGTGTCGCACCCGGGCAACTACATCGACAGCCGAAGCGCGGGTCTCGAGCGCAACGCCGCCGCCTATAGCCGCTGCCTGCGGGCAGTCCCCGGATCGGTCATGGTGCTGCTGGAGACTACCGCCGGGTGCGGAACCAGCCTGGGAAGCACCTTCGAGGAGCTGGCGGCACTGCGCTCGCTGATCCAAGAGGATGTCCGCCACCGGATCGCCTTCTGCGCGGATACCTGCCACCTCTATTCCTCGGGCTACGACCTGGTCGGCGACTACGATGCTGTCTGGCGACGCTGGCACCGCGTCCTCGGTCTCCAGTCACTGCGGTGTCTTCACCTGAACGACTCCAAGACACCTTTTGCGTCCTGCCGCGACCGCCACGAGTTGATTGCCGAGGGATCGCTGGGACCGAAACCGTTCCGGCGGATCATGACCGATCCGCGACTGGCGCGGGTGATCAAAATCCTGGAGACTCCCAAGGGCGATGATGGGTTCACCACCGACCGCAAGATGTTGCGCCGCCTG
>DASRIN010000105.1:0-6616 GCA_035649975.1 Gemmatimonadales bacterium | reverse complement strand
GGCGGTGAGGAGGAGGTGACGGCGCACGGCACGTTCCGCTGATGGTCAGAGCGACAATATGATGCTGGAAACGCGCTCCGGGAAGAGTTGGCCGCTGGGCCATGCCGCCGACCGGCGGGTGTGGCGTCAGGGCGCTTTCTGAGAGTCCTTCGGTCGAATTGGAAGGGGTTTGCTGCGCGGATCGGGTAGGTGTGGATGCCCGAGGCGAGAGTCGAACTCGCACGGGGTTGCCCCCGGCGGATTTTGAGTCCGCTGCGTCTGCCATTCCGCCACTCGGGCGACCCCGTAAGGTAAGCGGGTACGCGGGTAAGCGGGTACGACTGGAGCGACCAACTTACTCGCTTACCGTCCTACCACCCTACCGTTCCCGTAGCCCGACCGGTGGCCCCAGGATCTCCCGCCATACCACCGCGTCACGAAGCTGCTGAGAAGTGTAGGCCCGGGCGGCCGTGTGGTCTGCCGGTTCCTGCCGAACCTGCGTGTCCACCACCACACGCTCGCGTTTGTCGGAGACCGAGTCCCTCGCGGCGGCGGCCCGGACCCGCCGGGCTTCGATGTCCGCCGCGTCGTCGTCCTGGTCTACCCGCCGCCGAACCTCACGCCTGACCTCACCCTCGACGCTCATGACCTCAGGCTCTACTTCGAGTGACTCCGGCTCGGTCGGATGCCGCTCCGGCGCTACCGGTTCCTCGGCCCAATCCGGCAGAGAGCCCTGCTCCAGCGATCGCTGCAACTCCCGCAGCACCAGCTCCAGGCGATTCCCCTCCCGCTGAGTGGCATCCTGGGTGGTCGGCAGCGGGCGCGGTCGCATCGGCTCGCGCTGCCTTGGCCGCGGACCCTGCTGCGGCTTCCGCTGAGCCTTGCTGATGAGGCTCAGCAGGAACCAGAGCGCCGCCAGGAGTATCAGCCCGTTGAACTCCATGCTCAGCTGCCTCCCACCGGGCCGGCCTCGCCCTGTCCCGCGATGGCCTGCCGCATGGTCGTGTCCGCCTGCATGTTCCGGTATCGCTGGTAGTCCATCACGCCGAGGTTTCCGCTGCGGAACGCATCGGCCATGGCGAGCGGGATCTGGGCCTCTGCGGCGATCACCTTTGCGCGTTGGTTTTGCGCTTCCGCCTTGTACTCCTGCTCCACCGCCACGGCAAGGGCCCGCCGTTCCTCCGCCTTTGCCTGGGCGATCCGCTTGTCCGCCTCGGCCTGATCGGTCTGCAGCTCGGCGCCGATGTTTTTGCCTACGTCGACGTCGGCGATGTCGATCGAGAGGATCTCGAACGCGGTGCCGGCGTCGAGACCCTTTGCCAGCACCGTCTTGGAGATGAGATCCGGATTTTCCAGCACCGCCTTGTGGGAGGTCGCCGACCCGATGGTGCTCACGATCCCCTCTCCGACCCGGGCCAGGATCGTCTCCTCTCCGGCCCCGCCCACCAGCCGATTCACATTGGCCCGCACCGTGATCCGAGCCAGGGCCAGCAGCTGGATCCCGTCCTTGGCCATCGCCGCCACCTTCGGCGTCGTAATCACTTTGGGGTTCACGCTGACCTGAACCGCCTCGAAGACATCGCGGCCGGCCAGGTCGATAGCTGTGGCCTGCTTGAAGGTGAGGGGAATCTGCGCCTTGTCGGCGGAAATGAGAGCGTTCACCACCCGCTGGACGTTGCCCCCAGACAGATAATGGATTTCCAGGTCGTTGATGGTGAGCTCCAGACCGGCCTTCCGCGCCGTGATCAGCGGGTCGACGATCGCCGCTGGATTGACCTTCCGAAACCGCATGCCGAACAAGGTGAGGAACGAAACCCGCACGCCCGAAGCGGCCGCCCGGATCCAGAGCCCGATCGGAATGAACCGGAAGAAAATGAAAATGAAGAGGAAGGCGAGGAAGAACAGCGCCACCAGGAGACCGAGGCTCAGGGATTCGTCCACAGGGTAGTCCTTAAAGAGAAGTCGTCAGACGCCAGTCGTCAGTCGTCAGTTGCCCAGGCGCGAGCTGTCGCTGGCGACCGGAGACGGGCGACTGTCGACCGCTCTCACCACATGCCTATACCCGTCGCTCCGCACCACCTGGACCCGGCTCCCCTGGGCCACGTACTCGCCCTCAGTGACCACGTCGAGCCGCTCGTCGCCGATCCGGGCGGTGCCCGAGGGTCTGAGGTCAGTCAGGGCCGTTCCATCCTGCCCCACCAGCTCGGGCCGTGACGGCGCAGTGGTGAATCCTTCGGAGCGATGTCCCGCCCCCTTGAGCAGGAGGCCACTGAAGCGGCCGCTGTTGGGCAGGTGCCGGAGCCAGGCGTAGATGACTGCAGTGGTGATAAAGAGGCTGGCGCCCAGCACCGCCAGCGCCTGAGCGATGTCGCCGCTGGTGGGATAGCCGCCCATCATGGCCATCACCATGGACGCGGCAATCGCAAGGATTCCCAGGATCCCGGCTGCACCGAAGCCGGGGATCACGAAGACCTCGACGGCCAGCGCGATCATCCCGAGCCCGAGCAACAGCACCTCCTCCCAGCCGGCCAAGCCGAGAATGAGACTGGAGCCGAAGAAGAGTCCCAGTGAGACCAGGCTAAGCAGCCCCCCGAGGCCAAAGGCGCCGGTTTTGATCTCGAACACGAGCCCCAGAATACCGATAGAGAGCAGCAGCGGAGCAACCAGGGGATTGGTGAGAAATCGGACCACGCCCTCGGCCCAGTTGGTCTCTGTGGTGACCACTCGCGCGCCGGAGTGCCCGATGGCCGAGAGCAGCGCACGCTGATCGGGAGCCTGGCCCTTGGCAAAGCCGAGCCGGAGAGCTTCTCCCGTGCTCAGTGTCAGCAGCTGGCCCTTCTTCACAACGCCGGGGATCTCGACGTTCTCGTCCACCATCGCTTCGGCCAGTCTGGGGTCGAGCCCTCGTTCCTCGGCCAGGGCCCGGAACTCAGCCCGCATGGCGGAAACCATCTTCTCCGACGCTTTGGTGCCCTGGCCGTCCACCGGGGTGGCAGCGCCGATAACCGCTCCGGGTCGCATGTAGATCCCATTGGAGGAGATGGCAATCAGGGCGCCGGCACTATACGCCCGGGGGTTTACGTACGCGTACACCGGAATCCCGGCCCCGCGCACGGCATCGGCGATCCGCTCGGCGGCATCGATCCGTCCCCCGGGAGTATCGATGTCGAGGTAGGCGGCGGCTGCGCCGGCGGATTTCGCCTCCCGAAGACTTCTCGCGACGTAGGGGGCGAGGCCGTTCTCCACAACTCCGGTGATCATGACCCGATAGATCAGCGGTTCCTGGGCTATCAGCGGTGAGACGGGGGCGAGGGCGAGGCAAAGCGTCAGGACCGGCCAACGGCGCATCGCGGATTTCTCTGGTGTCGGGATGCTGGAAATCTACACGAGTCAGGGGTCAGCGGTCAGGAGTTTGCTAATTGGCTGGCTCCAAAGGGACTGGCTATCTTTGACCATGCGACGCCCTAGCATCATCGCCCATCGCGGCGCTTCCGGCTACGAGTATGAAAATTCCCGTGCGGCCTTTCGGCGAGCGATCATGCTCGACGCCGACGGCGTCGAGCTGGACGTGCATTGCACCCGGGATGGAGCCATTGTGGTGCATCATGATCCGGCTATCCCCGGTGTCGGCCCCATTTCTCAGCTCTCGCTGGCAGAGGCGCGCCAGGTGCGGATCCGCAACGGGGAACAATTGCCGGTGTTGGCCGAGATACTCGAGCTGGTGGGAAACCGTGAGGTATGGGTGGAGGTCAAGGGCCTGCCGCCCGTTTACGACCAGGAGCTGCTGGAGGTGCTGGCTAAGGGGCCGGCCCCCGAGCGGTATGCGGTCCACAGCTTCGACCACCGGATCGTGCATCGGTTGGGTGAAGCGCAGCCCCACCTGAAACGAGGCATCCTGCTCAGCGCGTATTTGCAGGACCCGGTGGGGGCCATGCGCTCCGTCGGCGCCACTGCACTATGGCAGGAGTGGCAACAAGTGGACGAGGAGCTGGTAATGCAGGTCCATGACTCGGGCGGCATCGTGATCGCCTGGACCGTAAACGATCTGGGTG
This sequence comes from Gemmatimonadales bacterium, assembly GCA_035649975.1. Taxonomy (GTDB): domain Bacteria; phylum Gemmatimonadota; class Gemmatimonadetes; order Gemmatimonadales; family GWC2-71-9; genus CAVVWJ01. Next base: position 2,585 of record DASRIN010000105.1, on the reverse strand, counting down.
ATCTCGACCGGATGGTTCGGCTGGGGGTGGACGGCCTCTGCGGGAATTATCCGGATCGGATCCGGGTTGCCATCGCGCCCGGGCTCAATCAGGTCTCCCGCGCCTGAGCCTCCGAGGCTCCCGACTGGGCTGCCCTCTCGGGCTTCGCCGCCGCGGGAACGTTGCGCGAAGCTGTAGCGGTCTTGCGCCGGGCCTCTGAGATTTGAAGCTCGAGCCGGGCGATCTCGGCCTGCAGATCGTCGAGCCGCAGCATCAAAGCATCGATCCGTCTGGGCTCCAGCTCACCACCTCGCTCCCGCCGGTGCACCATCAGGCCCAGGTCCCGTGCGGCATTGTCCTGTCTCCGCCGCAGACGGAGCAGCTCTATCTGAAGCTTTCCCTCGTCCAGCGCAGCCTGGGCTTTCTTGCCGAACGCCTCCAGTTCCTGGTTCAGGCGATCGAAGAGGGTGGATTTGGTCATAGGGGGTTCCTCCATTAGCTAGGAGCTGGGAGCCAGAAGCTAGGAACTTAGAGTAGGACGGTCAGCGGCCTAGCCGGTTTCAACTTAACAGTAAGGGGACGCAGAGTTACTCCGCGTCCCCGTCCTCTGGTGTGCTCGATCCTGGCTTCCCGCCCCCGGCCGTTAGCTCCCAGCTCCCAGCTCGACCGGATAGACCGAGACCTTCTGCCGGTTCTTGTCCCTGAACTCGAACTTCACCACTCCGTCGATGAGCGCGAAGAGAGTGTCGTCGTTGCCCCGCCGGACATTGCGGCCGGCATGGAACTTGGTGCCCCGCTGCCGAACCAGGATGTTGCCGGCGGTGACCTTTTCGCCTCCGTACCGCTTCACTCCGAGGTACTGGGGGTTGCTGGTCCGCCCGTTGCGACTCGAGCCTACACCCTTCTTGTGTGCCATATCTCTCAGCCCAGCTTGACGTCGGTAATCCGGACTTCGGTATAGCCCTGCCGATGTCCGGTCTTGCGGCGATAGTTCTTCCGCCGCTTGAACTTGAACACGTAGATCTTGGGCTCCTTCCCCTCGCCGACGACCTCGGCGGTCACCTTGGCCCCCTTCACCAGGGGGGTGCCGGCGTTGATGGTCTGGCCATCGGAGGAGAGCAGCACCTCGTCGAAGGTGACCTTGGCGCCGGCCTCGGCGCTCATCAACGGCAGGCGGATAGTTTTGCCCTTCTCTGCCCGAAACTGCTTACCGCCTGCGCGGAAGATCGCGTACATCACAGAATCCCGGACTAAGGTGGTCGAAATTAGCCCGTAAAGGTAGGCCGGGTCGGCCTTTGAGACAAGTGCTACACCAACGCCACCTGGGTCTCCGGCTCCATCCGCGAGGCCCACCAGGTGCTGGCATCTTCCCGGGTCCAGGGACGCTCCACCTCGCACTCGCCCAGCCGGTCGCACAACTCGCGGGCGGTTGCCGGCCGCTGGGACGGCTTCTTCGCCAGACAGGCGAGCACCAGCAGGTCCAACGCCGGCGACAGGTCGAACCCACTGTGCCGCGACGGCGGCACCGGGTCCGCTGAGACGTGGCGGGCCAGGACCTGCAGAGGGTTGTCCCCCGTAAATACGCAGCGGCCGGTCAGCATCCAATAGGCCACGCAGCCCAGCGCATAGATGTCGGTCCGCCGGTCAACCGCCTCGCCCAACGCACTCTCGGGCGAGGTATACGCGGGCGTGCCCGTCATCATGTTTGGGGCAGTGAGGCCCGCGTCGTGGATCTCGCCGGCGTGGCTCTTCACCAGACCGAAGTCGAGCACCTTCACCCAGTCGCAGTAATGTCCCATCCGGCACACCTGGATGTTGGCCGGCTTGATGTCGCGATGGATCAGTCCGCGGTCATGGGCCTCGGCCAGCGACTCGCAGGCCTGCTGCAGCAGGTGGATCGTCCTTGCCGGCGGCAGCGGACCGTAGTTGGAGACCAGGGTCTGGAGATCCATCCCGTTGAGCAGCTCCATCACATAGTAAAAGGTGCCGTTGTCGGTAACCCCGAAGTCGTAGAGATGGATGGTGTGGGGTGAGCGGAGCATCGCCGCCGCCTGTGCCTCCCGTCGGAACCGCTGAATCAGCACATCGGACTGTTGCCGCGTCATGGCGCCGAGAACCTCGGGCTTGATCAGCTTGACCGCGGCGGGTCGCGCCAGGAAGCGGTGGTTGGCCTGCCAAACCTCGCCCATCCCCCCTGCCCCGATCAGGTCACCCAGCACGTAGCTCCCCATCTCCCGCGCCCGCTTCACCTCTCGGCCGAGCCCGGTGATGATGTGGGAGATGAGCGGCGCGATGGCGGCGCAGAGGTAGTTGGGGAACGCGTTGAAGAAGACGTAGTGGGCCCCCGGCACATCCTGTCCGGCCAGTTTCCAGATAAGCGCGCCGAGCGGATCCATCGATGCAGCGAGCAGGGCGACGACAAACGTTTTCCTCGGTGGGCTCGGAATGATCGCCGCAAACAGGAGGATGATGATACCGATCCATGACAGGCCCATCGGTGCGTTGTAGGCCCAATCGAGCAACCCGGCCTTGAAGCTGACCAGCAGCTCGTAGCCCAGGCCCAGGTTCAGCAACAGGTGGGGATTGCGGCCGCTGGTCCGAGTGTA
>DASRIN010000104.1:0-7576 GCA_035649975.1 Gemmatimonadales bacterium | reverse complement strand
TTCTCGGCCGGCATGTTGACCGCCTTGGCGGCATCGATCGCGGTGCGAAGCCGGGGATTGCCGCCGGGATCGCCGCCGCCACTTCGGGCCGCGACGGTGATCTCCCGGATCACCTTGGTCCAGGAGGAGGCTCGCTTGGCGTCGGTGATCGCCTTTTTGCGTTTGATCTGCTTCCACTTGCTATGGCCGGCCATGGCCGAGCTCCTTCGCCAGGGCGAGGTCTCGAGGGTGTCGGATGAGGCGGTGCGGCGCATGGAAACATAGATGGCACACCCGCTTGCGGCAACGCGGCGACCCCACTAGTGTCACCGCTCTATGGCCCTGCTGAAATACTGCGTGCCGCTCGCTTATGCGTTCCTGCTGGCCTGCGGCTCCGAGTCCCGAGCTCCCGAACCGCCTCCGTTTACGGAGGCGTTTTCCAACCTTCCGCTTCCCCCCAACCCGGAGTTCGTGTCCAAGTCCGGGAGCGCAGATGCACTCCAGATCACCCTTCGCACTCCGATGGAGCAGGCCAAGGTAACGGAGTTCTACCGAGCAGCGCTGACCCGTGGTAAGTGGCGCCTCGTGAGCGACATCAAGAATCGAGACGGCTCCACAGCGCTGTACGCGGAGCAGGACGGCCCTCCGCTCTGGGTTCGGATCTCGAAGCTGACCGATCGTCCGGGCACCATGGTCCAGTTGACCGGCGCCGTGAGCGCGAAGGATTCGCTTCCCCGCCGCAGTTAGTCAGTCCGCATCCAGCATATCGACAAACCGGAGCCACTGCGGATAGAAGTACAGGTCCACGAAGCCGGTCGGCCCATTGCGGTTCTTGGCCACGATGAGCTCGGTGGCTCCCTGGACGCCCTGGTCGGGGCGATACATCTCCTCCCGGTAGAGCATCAGAACCACATCCGCGTTCTGCTTGACCGCTCCGAAGCCGCCGAGATCGTCGAGGACCGGCCGCGGATCAGGCCGGCTGGCGCGGTGGCCGGGAAGCTGGGCCAGCACCAGTACCGCCACGTCGCGCTCGACCGCCAGCGACTTTAAGGCCCTCACCCCCAGCGCCATGCGCTCCTGCAGCCGGGCCGCGGGACGCGGTGGTGCGGTGAGCTGGAGAGAATCCACCACCAGGAGCTGGCGACGGGGCACCATATCCAGACCAGCGCTGACTTCCTCGAAGCTGCTGCCCAGCAGCGGCCGTACCACCAGCGGGTTGTGACGCAGCCGCACTGCCACCGCGCCGACCGCCGCGCGATGCGCGTCGTCGAGTCTTCCCTGGCGGAGATCGTCGATCGACACTCGTCCCTCCAGCGCCAGAGCCCGTTCGAACACCCGGTCTGGACTCATCTCCCCGGAGAAATACAGCGTAGGGATCTCGGCCCCGGCGGCCCGAAGTGCCACGCCGAGCCCCAGGGCCGATTTCCCGCTCCCGACATCGCCGGCAAGGATCACCAGGTCTTTGCGGCGCAATCCTCCGGCGAGCAGGCGATCAAGTGAGGCAAAGCCGGTGGGGACGGTATCGGGTGCCCGCTGGTCGGGTGAACGCTCATCGATGCGGGCAACCAGCGTCTCCAGCACTGAATCGGAGCTTCGAGTGGGACGTCGGGTGGGTCGAGGCATGGATCATTATAGGCAGGTCAACCCCGAACCGCCTGACGCGCCTGCTTGACCGCGAGCGCCAGTGCTTCGGCAGCCTCGCTGCCGCCGGTTTCTCGAGCGGGTGCCACCAGTTGACTGAGCAGCTGGGCCACCGCCTCCGGCTGCACTTCCCGCAGCTGATTCACGGCGGCTGCGAGGGCTCGCCGCAAAGGCGGGGGCATGGTGAGACTGCTCAGCCGCCGCTCTAGCGCCTGGACCCGACGCCGGTGAGCCCGCTCCTGTAATGGGGGATCCAGGAGCACATCCTGGGCTACCCGGAGCGTCAGCCACAAAGCGAACAGTCCGCCCCGTTTAGGGCCCCGGCCCGTTTGGGTGAGCAGCGACAGGAGCGCGGATGCCGCTGGATCCCAGCCGTTCACACGAGGGTCCGGCTGAGCGCCTGGTAGACCGCCTCTGGGCCGATGCTTCGCAGGCACAAGTGATGCCCCAGAGGACATCGGGGTCCTCCCTTGCTGCTACACGGTCGGCAGGGGAGCTCGAGCTCGAGTACCTGAGCTCGGTCAGCGTAAGGAAAGAAGCCGAAGGCACGCACTGTGGGGCCGAAGAGCGCGATCACCGGGGTACCCACCGCTGTCGCCATGTGCATCACACCGGTGTCGCCCGACACGACGGCGGCTGATCGCCGGAGGAGGGCGCCCGTGCTCTGGAGTCCGAAGCGTCCGGCAACGTTGGCCACGCCGCTGCCGCTACCCTGTCCGATGGCCGCAGCGACCGCAGCGTCCTCGCCCGATCCCACGATGACGACTTGCATACCTCGCGTTGCAACCCAATGAACCAGCTGCCGCCAGTGTTCGACCGGCCAGCGTTTAGTCGCGTGAGCGGCGCCGGGGGCAACGGTGATCGTGGGGCGGTTCGGGAGCAGGGTTCCGCCGCTGAACCACTCGGCCACCTCCCGCTCGGCTTCGGGGGCCAGAAAGAAATCCGGCGGCTGTCCGTCCGGCACCACCTCCAGGTGTCTGGCGGCGTCGAAGTAGCGTTCCGCCACCGGACGGGTGTCCCGGTAAAAATTTCGCTTACCATGAATCAGAGCCGCCCGCGCCAGCCGATGCTTGGGGTAGCTGCTCCAGCGTCCCGGCACCAGAATCCGAAGCGCACGGGTACGGACGCTGTCGTGTAGGTCCAGCAAATGGGTATAACGGGCGGAGCGCAGCTCCGCTGCCAATCGGGGAAGACTCTGGTTGGCGGTCGCTGCCAGTACCTGACTGATGTTGGGATTGTGACTCAGGAGCGGAGCGTAGGTCTGCTTGGTGAGTACGGTCAGGCGAGCCGCGGGATGCCGATGCCGGATGGCGCGCAAGAGCGGAGTCGTCAGAAGCACATCGCCAATCGAGCTGAAGCGAACCGCCAAGATGTTGGGCGACTGGAGCACGGCGAGAAGGTATAGCGGTAAGCGATAAGCGGTAAGCCGTAAGCGGGGCAGCCGACTCACTGCTTACTGCTCAGCGCTCACGCCTTTAGTTTGAAGTATGCCCCGCCCCAAAAGCATCCTCTGGGTAGACGATGAGGTAGAGAGCCTCACGTCGCACATCCTGTTCCTCGAAGAGCAGGGGTTTGCGGTAGAGACAAGCACCCATGGCGACGACGCCCTGGTGCTGCTTCAGCGGCAGCCGTACGGCGTGGTCTTGCTCGATGAGCAGATGCCGGGCCGGCGAGGGCTGGATCTGTTCCAGGCCATCCGCGCCATCGACCACGGCATGCCGGTGGTGATGGTCACCAAGAGCGAGGAGCCCGATACCCTCAAGGATGCCATCGGCGCCGAAATCTCCGACTATCTGATCAAGCCGGTCAATCCGCGGCAGATTCTCTCTGTGGTCACCCGGCTGCTGGAGGGAGACCGCATTCGGCAGCAGCGACTCTCCCGCGACTTTGCCACCCGGTTTCGGGAGCTGGAGGCGCGCCGGGGCGGTCCTCTTGCCTGGCGCGAATGGGTGGAGCTGGTGGTAGAGCTGGCTGAGTGGGAGGTGCGTCTAGGACAGGCGGACGAGCCCGGCTTGCAGGATGCGCTACGAACCCTGCAGGACAGCCTGCGCCAGGATTTCGCCCGCTATCTGCAGCGCAACTATGCATCGTGGCTGCACGAGGGAGACAGCGACCGCCCCCCGCTCTCGGTGGACATCGGGGCCGAGTTTCTGCGTCCGGTGCTCGACATGCACGGCAGGGTGATGCTGGTGGTCGTCGACTGCCTCCGGCTGGACCAGTGGGCCATGATTCGGCCGCTGATCAGCGCCCGGTTTGACATCGAGACTGCCCACTACTTTTCGATTCTTCCCACAGCCACCCCGTTCGCGCGGAACGCGATCTTCAGCGGGCTCTTTCCGGCCGAGATCAAGGCGCGCTACCCCCAGTGGTGGAACGATCAGGAGGATGCCAGCCTCAACGCCCGAGAAGCCGAGCTGTTGAGCGAGCATATGCGGGAGCTCACCGGCAGATCGGTGCCGGTCCACTATGAGAAGGTCTTTACCGCCGCCGACGGGGAGGGTCTCCTTAAGCGGTTGCCCGCACACCTGGCGCAGGAAGGGGTGACGGCACTGGTATTCAACTTCATCGACCAGCTCACCCACGGCCGGACCGAGAACTCCACCCTGTTCGAAGTGGCACGGGATACGCCGGCTCTGCGCAACCTGACCCGTACCTGGTTCGAGCGCTCGCCGCTGTGGGATGCCCTGCGGGAGGCGGAACGGCGGTCGGTGCCGGTGCTGCTCACCACCGACCACGGGTCTATCCATTGCCATACCCCGGCGACGGTCTTCGCCAAGCGCGACACGACGTCTAATCTGCGATACAAGTTCGGCGACGATCTGCGGGCTCAGGACCCCGAATCCGCGCTGGTAGTGGACGACCTGCCGAGCTTCGGGCTACCTGCCAGGGCGCCGGGCACCCGACTGCTGCTCGCGACCGGTGACCGCTTCTTCGTCTATCCCACCAAGCTTCGGGAGTACCAGGCCAGGTACCGTGGAGCTTTTCTCCATGGGGGCGTCTCACCCGAAGAGGTGCTCCTGCCGATAGCGCTGCTCACGTCCCGGCAGGGCTAGCCGGCGTGAGCACCGGCCTGCGACTCCTCCGGCTGGTTCAGCCGTACCGGTGGCTGCTGGCGCTGGGTCTGGCGACCACCTTTCTGGCATCCCTGCTGGACGGCTTCACTCTCGTCGTCCTGATCCCTCTCCTCAAGAGCCTGTTCGGAACGGCGGGAGAGCTGCGCCCCGGCTCCACCCGCCTCGAGGCACTGATGGACCGCGCGGTAGAGCCTCTCGTCGCCGGCCTCACGCCGGGTCAGGCAGCCGGCCGCCTGGTCGTCCTGCTCGCACTCGGGCTCCTGCTCAAGAATATCCTGAGCTATGCCTCGATCCAGATCTCGGTCCGATCGCAGGAAGGTCTGGTGCGGGACCTCCGGTCTCGACTCTTCGCCCACCTGCTGACCCTGGAAATCGACTTCTTTCAGCGCACCCGTGCCGGCCAGCTCATCTCGGCGATGATAACCGAGGTGGACCAGACCAAGACGGTGATCACCGCATCGCTGCTGTCACTGTTTCAAAATCTCGTCGTGGTCCTGACCACGCTCTTCATCCTGAGCCAGATCTCAGTTCGGCTGACCCTGCTGACCCTGGCGTTCGTCCCGCTGCTGGTGCTGCTGCTGCAGGCCCTGCTTCGGCGGCTGCGACAGCACGCGCAAGCCCGCGCCCGGGAACGCGGCGAGATCACCTCGACGGTGGCGGAGCGGCTCGGGGCCATTCGTCTCATCCGGGCATATGGAGAGGAGGCCGCAGAAGCTGCCCGGTTCCAGGCCCAGGCCGACCGCTACCGCAAACGCGTCATTCGAACCCAGCGCTTTTCGTCCCTGACCAGTCCTCTCACCGAGGTGTTTTCGGGCTTTCTCGTCATCCTGATCATCTGGGCCGGCACCAGGCCCGCGCTCGTGGGGCTTCCAACTGCCTTGGCGCCGGAGGCGATCATCGTGTTCTTGATGGCGGCTCTGAAGCTCTCCTCACCGCTCAAGACTATTGCCTCGTTCCCCGCGGCGATGGCGGTGACCCTCGCCAGTGCGGAAAGGGTGTTCGATTTTCTGGATCAGCCGGCGACCGAGGTAGATCGTCCCGGGGAGGAGTCCGCCCGCTTCGAGCGAGAGGTCGTGTTCGACCGGGTCTCGTTCCGCTACGGCAAGGGCGATCTGGTGCTCCAGGACGTGTCGTTCCACCTCCCGCGAGGAAAGGTGGTAGCGCTGGTGGGCCCCTCCGGGGCGGGAAAGACCACCGCTGCCGATCTGCTTCCCCGCTTCCACGATCCCACGGACGGACAGATCCTGATGGATGGAGTTCCCTTGACCCGGCTGACCCGGCAGTCCATTCGCGCGCTCATGGGCGTGGTGAGTCAGGACACAGTGCTGCTGAACGACACCGTGGCGGCCAATATCAGCTACGGCTCTCGGGGCGCCACGCGGGAACAGGTCGAGGCAGCTGCCGGGGCCGCCAATGCCGCCGGATTTATTGCGAGCCTACCGAACGGCTACGACACTATGCTGGGGGAGCGGGGCACTCGCCTCTCCGGTGGCCAGCGCCAGCGGATCGCCATTGCTCGAGCGCTTCTCCGGGACCCGCCCATCCTGATCTTGGATGAAGCCACCAGCGCGCTGGATACCGAGTCAGAGCGGCTGGTCCAGCAGGCCATCGAGCGCTTGATGCGGCAGCGCACCGTCCTGGTTATCGCTCACCGGCTGGCTACCGTGCGGGATGCGGACGAGATCATCGTGCTCGAGGTAGGACGAGTGGTCCAGCGCGGCACCCATCAGGAGCTGCTTCGTACAGGAGGACTGTACCGACGGCTCTACGATCTGCAGTTCCGGGATGAAGAGCCCGCGGTCGCCGCCGAGCTATGACAGCGTCTCGCCGGACGGCAGACGGCTGGTAGTGAGGTATTCCCAATACATCCTGACGTACCGCTCGGCCATCCTAATGTGGTTGAAGTAGGTCTCGGCCCGTTTTCGACACGCTTCCGAATCCATCCATTCGATATCAGCCCTGAGCCGTACCAACTCGTCCAGGGTGTCTCCCAACAGTCCACCGTCGGGTGAGACAACTTCGGGAAGGGCGCCTCGTCTGGTGCCCAGGACGGGTGTGCCACTCATCATCGCTTCCACCAGCGTGAGGCCAAACGGCTCTTCCCATAGCGCCGGCATCCAGAGGCAGTCGGCGCCGGCGAGTAGCTCGGCCTTGCGTGTTCCATCAACCGACCCCTCGTAGCGAAGCGAGCGGCGCCAGCTGGGCCGCCAACCTCCCGCGACCACCAGGGTCTTGCCGCTTCGCCTGGCACCGTGGATGGCCCAGCGATACCCTTTGACGCTGTGCAGCCGTCCCAGGAAGAGGTCGTAGCCATCCTTCGGCGAACGAAAGATGTACTCCGATGGGTCCACGCCATTGTAGACGAATGTCGTGGAGCCGTGGCGCCGGGCATGATCGGCGCTGAGAAAGATTGTATTCGAAGCCGCAGTACCGTCTTGCCGGTTGCCGTGAAGAGTGAAGACGAATGGATGGGCCGGCGGGGAAGGCAGGCGGGCGTGCGCGTGCAGTATGTCAATCCCCTCCGGCAGATAGCGACTGACGTTGAAGTCAGGCCGACGAATGGCTTCTAAATCCAGCCCTATGACATGAGCTTCACGCAGGCGGGATCCCGCAGGTGCGAGCACGGTGACCTGATGTCCCAGCTCGACCAGGCCCCGCGCCAGCCAGACCACAACCCGCTGGGTGCCACCGTAGCCGTGAACCGGCAGCGGCGAGTTGGAATACAGGGCTATGCGCATGTGGCCGCAATGTACCGAGCGGCGGCTGGTCTCCTCAAGCAGTGGCTCGGCTGATGCACCGCATCATGGAGGTGCTCCATCAGGGTGGCGGTGCCGGCTCGGTGACTTCGACGCTTCATCTGAGCCTGGGTCTCCAGCAGGCAG